>WYBG01000214.1 GCA_011526015.1 Deltaproteobacteria bacterium
AGGCGAACCAGGAGAGGCGAAAGCCGAAAATATGGCAGAGGAACCAATGAAAGCGTTTAAGATTTGCTACGTTTCGTCGGAAGTCGATCCGTTTGCGGCAACGGATACGAACGCCGGTTTAGCCGATACATCCAATGCCCTGCCGGTTGCGCTCAAAGAGATGGAACAGGATATCCGGCTGATGATGCCGAAATACAAATCCATCAATGAACGGAAATATGTTTTGCGGGAAGTGATCCGGCTGCGGGAAGTAAAGGTGGAGTTAGCGAGCCAGACCAAAACCGCGAACGGCAAAACCGCTTTTTTGCCGAATTCAAAAGTACACGTGTATTTCCTGTCCGTGCCGGAGCACTTCGACCGGAAAGGGTTTTATGCCGATCCGCAAACCGGGGAAACCTACCCGGATAACGCCGAACGGTTCGCTTATTTCTGCAAAGGGGTATTCGAGACTCTTAAGTTGTTATACTGGCAGCCGGATATTATCCATTGCAACGATTGGGGAACCGCGCTAATCCCCTTTTATCTCAAAACTCATTATCAAAATGACGACTTCTTCCAAAATACCCATACCATTCTGACGGTGCACAATTTTTCCGAGCAGGGCATTTTTCCCCTGGAAACCGCCGCCCGCATCGGGATCGGGGAGGAGTTCATCGCCCCGGGTAAGGAGTTCGAGTTGAAAGGCAGCCTGAATCTGCTGAAAGGGGGGATGTTGTTCGCGGACGTGATTAACACGGTGGGGGAAAGATTCGCCGAAACCATCATTTCCGACCCCAAAGCCGTTCCGGGATTAGGCGAGGTGATTACCGCCCGCCAGAAAGACATCTTCGGGGTTTTGAACGGCGCCGATTATTCGACCTGGAACCCGGAAACCGATAAAAATCTCCCCGCCAATTATGACCTCAAGAGCCTGGGGAACAAAAGCGCCAATAAAAAAGAGCTTTGCCGGGAGCTGAACCTGGAAAACGATGCCTTACTGCCGCTGATTGCCCTGGTGGGCGAGCTCTCGGAGGTAAACGGGGCGGATCTGGTGCTGGAAAGCATCAATAATTTGCTGAAGTTGAAGGCGCAATGGATTGTGATGGGCGCCGGCGAATCGCCTTACAATGAGACCTTCAAAAAACTGGCCGGCGAGAATCCCGGTAAGCTGATTTTCTACGAACGCTGGGATACCCGCCTGGCGCACCTGATTCTCTCGGGAGCGGATATGCTGCTGCTTCCCGCCAAAAGCGACCCTCGCCATGGCTATCACCTGGAAAGCCTGCGCTACGGAACCGTTCCGGTAGTGCGGGAGGTGAATGAACTGGCGGAGTGTATCAGCAACTTTGAGCCGGATTCCGGCAAGGGAAACGGCTTCACATTTTCTGCTTTCAAAAAATCGGAGTTGGTAAACACCCTCCAGGCCGCCCTGAAGCTCTACCCGGACCGGAAAACCTGGGCCAAAATCCAGCGGAACGGGATGAAGGGGGACTTTTCCTGGCAGGCGACCGCGAAAAAATACCTGAAGCTCTACGAGCGGGCGAGCAAGAAGAAGTAATTTGGTTTACAGCCGCAGGGCAGGGTGAGTGGTGAATGGTGAGCCGCCAAAGGCTGACCACTCCACCGCTCACAAAATCCACCTTCCCCGAAGTGCCGTTTTAACCGCAACTTTTTTCACGCCGCTGTTTTGGGAATACCCAGTCTCGCTCCCAGGTAGGCCGCGGGAAGAAAAACCAGCACCCCCACCACCCAGAACCAGAGCGGATGCGGGATCATGGCCATATTCACGATTCCCCCCAGCAACATGATGCCGCCGACGATGATCCCGTGAAGCACCCGGGATTGAATGGCAACCCGGGCGGCCAGCCAGCCACCTCCAAAACTCCCCAACGCCCAGGCTAACAATACGAACAGCAGCGCCCCGGTAGGAATATTGGCCATGGCCGCTTTCACAGATTCGGGATCGGAGGGATTTACCCCTTCCGGCAAGGGATAAATCTGGTGACCGGCCATTTCTACCAGGGCGATGATAATACCGGCGGCCACGACTCCGGCAATGACGGCGAGAACGCTTCGCATCATTATATGGTGCTCCTTGATTTTGATAGTTTGCGTTAGAAGATTTTTTTATAAACCTGATTTTTCTGGGTTGAGGAAGGATTCAATGACGATTTGGCGATATAATCCGCAAAAATTCTCACTCTTTCAAAGGGTGATGAGGGCAGCAAGTTAACGCTCTGCGACAATGGTTCCGCTTACCGAATTCGCATTTGCCGGCTCAAAATGTAATATCATAATTTGATCCGGGCGCAAACCCAGTGATTCGTATGTCCGGCCCTCACGATCACAAAATTCCACTTCAAAAGCCTTACCCTCAGCAAGTATTTCAACAATGGTACCGACTTGCCCGCGCCACAGGTTGTACTCCGGGAGATCAACCGTGAGCGCCACAACATCCAATAATTGAATAGTATTTCTCATGTCTCACCTCTCCGTTTTACAGCGGATAGCAGGTTGTTAGCCTCAGTATATCCGAACCATGCTCTATAATCCAGGCACCCCGAATCATTGCTGTTTTACCATGCCACTCAAGCACAAAATCCATAGTATAGCGTTGTCCATATTCGTCGTTTCGCCCTAATTGAGCGTTGTGAGTTTTAATGAATTGTAAAAGTAATTCACGCAATTCATTGGCGTTATCAGCGGTCATCCCTAATATGGTTGCGAAAAAATGTGCTTTATGCTTGCCTTCATCATGCCCGGGATTCAAACAATAATCACGCAGTTTGCGAATATCAACTTCCGCTTTTTCTGCATATGGAATTTTCATAACTGAAGGTTCGTTTTGTAGAATATCGCCTCCGTCCAGAGCAGAATGGCAAATACGAATTCAACGAAAGCCTCCATCGGCACCAAAAAAATCTATTATTCCTTTTCGGAAAACGCAAGGAATATTCCGAGCAATTCCACATTAGTTATCCAGGCAATTATTCTCCCGGTTATTTTCGGAAGAAAAGGCTTAATATTGCCGAAACAATAACCACCCCCGCGCAGCCTACCACGTTGTACCATAAAAACGAAATATCAGTAAAGAAAAAGCAGTACAGCACCGCCGCCTCGGCAACAAAGGCGGCGTAGAACACTGCACTGCCGCCGATGCGTTTCAGGTAAAACGCCGTTAAAAAGATGCCCAGGATGGTTCCGTAGAACAGCGATCCCAATATGTTCACCGCTTCCACTAAGGAACCCAGCCGGCTGGCGGATTCCGCAAAGATGATCGCATAGACGCCCCACAACACCGTGGCTATTTTCGAGGCGCCTACGTACTGCTTTTCGCTGTCTTCTTTCCGCAATATGCGCCGGTAAATATCCACAATGGTGGTGGAGGCCAGGGCGTTCAATTCCGCAGCCGTGGAGGACATGGAGGCGGCGATGATGGCCGCGATGACCAGCCCCACCAGCCCCACCGGCAGGTAGCGGGTGACAAAGCTGAGGAAAATGTAATTGGTATCTTTGGGATCCATTCCCGGATCATTGGCGCGGA
>WYBG01000215.1 GCA_011526015.1 Deltaproteobacteria bacterium
GATAGATCCAGATCTCGTAAGGCCTGGATTGCGCGGTGCTGGGATAACGATTCACCACGCTGGGTTTTCCGTACACAATATAGACCCGCCCCCGGTCGCTTTGCCAGCCCGGGAGATTGGAAAAGGCGTAATAAGAGTCGGCGTACTCGATGCGGGTATAATATTCTTCCTTTACCCCGGGATTGTCCTGTTCCCTTTCATACCAGAATTTGAACATAAACATTCGCTTGCTTTCCACGTCCACCAGGTTTTGAAAAACCACTGCTTCTTCCCGGGTCGCAATATAGCGCACCTGCTCGAATGCTTTGTTCAGGTCGGCTTCCGGCATGCCAAAATACTCGCTTTGAGAGAAGGCGAGCAGCATGATTTCCTGCTGGGAGGACAATTCCGCGGGGTTCATCACATAGAAGTTGTTGCGGGTATAAACAGTATAATCATTTACCGAATCGATCACTGCAAAATTCACGGAATATAAACCGTTTTTAAGATCTGCTACGTTGAAGGCATCGAATTCAACCAGGGATTCATAATTCCGGGCCCTGGTATAGTTTTTTCGTTCCAGGATATGTCCCGCTTTATCGGCAATCGCCACTTCGATATTCACCTTTTCCCGGGGATTTTCCGCCTTCAAATTGTACACCTCGATATAATAGTGCAATTCCGGGGTTTCCGGGCCGTACATGCGCATGGGATTGGGGAAGACTTCAAGGGTATTTTTGTAGAACGGCCCTTTGGTATTGCTGGACCCGGTAATGATGTTAGAACACAACTCCAGGTCGCTCACGGCAATTTTTTCGGTTTCAAAGGAAGGGGTAGAGAAAACCTGCTTAAGAGAATCCAGGCGAACGGTTCTGTTTTCATTCCAGCGGGTCATCTTGAACACGTATTTCTTCCCGATGGGCAGGGTAATTTTAAATAAATTCCCTTTCACGTTGGAAGAAGGATTGTTAGCCGCTTGCCGGCCCTCAAAAGTAAATTTCATTAAATCCGTCTTGGCCAGAGCGGAATCTTTATCCGCTTCTGACAATTCAAAATCCAACCAGACCTCCTTGGCCCGGCTGAGGGTGTCCGGCTTCAAATTGTACAAGAGATAGTAAATTTCCACGTAGGTTTCGTTCTTATCATAGCGAAAGCGGGCGTAATCCAGAAACATCCGGATATCGGAAGGCCCGCTGAGTTGAGAATAGAGTGGAAAAATGGCGGATGTGAAGAGCAACAGCGAAAATATGCACTTTTTCAATGCGTCACCTCGAACCGTTAATGAATTCGCAACCAATGTATAAATTATCTTCCCCCGGCGCAACCTGCCAGTTAAGTAACCTGCCCGGAGGTTGGAAACCTCCGGGAAGTTTTTAGCTATTCCTCATACTCGCTTTAAAAGAAAAAGGTCGGTGAAACACCGACCTTTTTCTGTAAATATCCAAATGGCTCCCGCTTAGAAACCGAAGGTCAACTGGAACAGGTTTTCCCCGTCGAAGAACTCGGAATCCCGGTAGGTATAATCGAAGGTCAGCCATTTGTAATGCAGGCCGACTCCCAGGGTCCACTTGTTCAGCACGTCTTCGGAGTCCACGTCGTTCAGGAACTTGTAGCCGCCCCGCAGGAAGACCAGGTCGCTGTACCCGTATTCCAGGCCCAGCTTGTAATCATCGTTCCCAAAGTTGTTATTCCCAAAATTCCCGTTGAGCACAAGACTATTGGTTTCGTTGAAGTTGTACTTGTAACCGAGCCCTAATTCCACGGCGCCCGGCAACTGGTGAGAGGCGGTGGGGCGCTCGACGTAGTTGGAGCCGTCGGGAGTGGGAGACAGGAACGCGGAACCGGAATACTGCAGATTGGTTCCGATGTTCTTTACCACCAGCCCCATGGAGAACCCATTGAAGCCTCCCAGGTTGTGGTACTGAATCCCGACGTCAAAAGCGAAAGCGGTGGCGCTGGCGCGCGGCACCCGCTCGCTGATGATTTTCGCGGTAGCGCCCACAAAAATGGCGTCGGTCAATCTCTGGGAGTAAGTCAGGCCGCCGGTCATGTACGAGGGAGAGAAGGTTGCCCCGGTTCCATCAATGAACTGGTTAGTGGTTTCATCGATATCGCCAAAATCGAGCGACTTCAGGCTGAGCCCCAGGTATCCGAACTTACCCATTTTAAAACCCAGCGCCAGGTAATTGACGTTGATGTCCCCGAAAATCTGCATGGTGGAGATTCCCGCCATGGCGTTGTTGTGCATTCCCGACAAACCGCCCGGGTTCCAGTAAATAGCATCCAGCCCGGAAGAGAACGCAAGATTGGACCCGCTCATCGCGAGGTCCCGCGCGCCGACCGGAATCAATACTTGCTCGCCTGCGGCAGTCCCGGTTCGGGCAGGGTCGCCGGCATACGCGGCGGAAAATGCCATCAAGAGCGCTAACGCTACACAGGCAATTGCCCAGGTTAATTTATGTTTGCTCATTATTTACTCCTCTTGTATTTAACATCTTACTTTTGCTTAGTTTTTAGGTGCTGAAGCCCCGTCTTAGAAGAATCGCAGGATTTCCGCACCCTGGGCCACGAAGAGTTTCAGCGTTTTTTCCTTACCGAGATCCGGCAGTTGGATATGTACGATGTACATACCGCTGGCCACGGGCAAGCTCGTTTCATTTCTCAGATCCCAATCCTGGAACTGGTCGGCATTGTCTTTTTCGATCTTGCGCACCAGGGTACCGGCCAGGCTGAAGATCCGGATGGTGGCTTTGCGCGGCAGGTGGGTGAAGGTGACCTTGCGGTCGAAACGGTCGGATTCTTCCGAGTTGAAGGCGTAGTAAGGATTGGGGAACACGTTGATCCGTTCCACGTCCTGTTTGGCCTGGTCGTCGGAATAGGTTACCGCGGGGGCCTTCACGGAGAAGACATCACTGTCTTTGTTGGGCTTACTGGAAATGATCCGGAAGACGGTTCCTTCTTCCGGCATTACCGCCCGCTGGTTGGCCGGGAAGGTCGGGTCTGTTACCGAACCGCCATTCCAGCTCACCAGCACCATGCGGCGCATCACGTCGGTGCCGGCGGTGAGGGGACCTAAATACTCATGGGCATCCGGGTTGGTGGTTATCTCGTTCACAATGGCTTCGTAACCGGCCTGTCCCGGGGTCTGGTCCGCGGGAATCGCCCAGTAGAACCAGTCGGTTTCCGGGTCGTCAGCGCCGCCGGAGACCGGGTGGTCGATCGCGGCGAGATTGAATCCTCCATCCGCTTCGCTGTCGATCAGGTAGGGGAACAAGCGGTAGTCGTCGTTGGGATCATCCGGGGTGCCGGCGCCAATGTACCACAACTCAAAAGGCACCTGCATGGCGGTGCCGCCGGTACCCGCGCCGGTAATAAAGGCGTTGGGTTCAAATCCCCAATTCGGTCCCGCGGTAAAGCGGATTTCGAAATCATTGGGGATGATCAGGGGCCAGCGGGCGCCCGCCTGGGTTACCCGGGTAATGAAATAATCGAACGAAGCGTTATTGGAAGCGCCGGTGTAGCCGGTATGGATTCCCCAACCGCTGTTATTGGTAGATTGCTGGTATCCGAAGCGCGGCCGGTCATTGGAGCCGTCAGAGGCTGCGGGCAGACCGTCGAGGGTCGGGAAACCGTTGTTATTGAATGCAAACGCACCCATATCGAACGGATCAAGCGGCCCCGCTCCATTGGCCACGACGTAGAACCTTTTGAAGGTCAATTCCGGCCCGGTAACGATAAATTCGACGCCGTCGGCAATGGGTTTGTCAATATCCGGGGCGTCCACCGAAGCCGCCTGGCGCTGGTTGGTGATGATGACGGTCCCCAGGTCTTTGTCGCGCACGTTCCAGCGCAGCTCGATGCTGGAATCCGGATTCATGTAGTCGGCGAAGAAGATCTCATAGGTATGGCCGGTGGTTCTGGAGGGATCCACCACCCGGGCTTGAACGATCCCGTCGCTTTCGCTGAGGGAGCGGTCCACTTCCAGGATTTCTGCGGCAGTCCCGCCGTACACCACTCCCGGGGCAGTGGATTGCGGCTTCACAATGATCACTTCCGGAGCGCTTTCCAGGGAGGGTTCCGGAACGTCGTCATCCACGATGCCGTTGCCGTCCAGGTCTTTGGCGTTGTAGGCGGTCACGGCAAAGTAGTAGGTATTGCCGGCGTATAGGGGCCGGTCGTTGACATAGTCTTTTTCGAGCACAAAATAGCGCTGGATACCGGTGTCGGTTCCCTTTTGGATCGGCACGGTAACGATGTCGCCGAATTCGGGAACGAAGCGTTCCCCGTTAATCTGGGTAATGTTGTTGGCCAGGTCGAAGGTAGCCACTTTCCGGGCATCGCTGCGGGTTTCGGAGCTGTATTGATAGATGTTATATCCTTCGAAATTGTACCCTAACAGCAGATCCAACGCTTCGGTCTGGGCAACCCGGGCCTGGTTGGAACCCCATTCTAAGGTAATCTTGTCGTCCAACGGGGTTACCTTAACGTCCGGCGCTGCCGGGGGGCTGGGAATGCCCTGGAACAGCCGGTCGAAGATAAACTGGGCGAAATCATCGTTCAGTTTCAACTGCGCCACGGCGTTGCGGTTATTACCGCCGGCCTGGGCAACGATCCCGCCGACGATTGCGACCACCACTTCCTGGCTGTCGCCGGGTTCCATGCGGAACGGCCCGGAGCTTAAGGACATCCGGCGGTCCCCGGGAGGCAGGTTATTTCCGAAAGCATCCAGGTCGCCGGTATTTCCTACCGGGTCTCCGTTCACCGGGAATTTGGTCGGATGGCCGGCCATGGGCCCAAAACCGTGGGTAAACGGAGAAGGATTGAGGGTGTCTTCCGTGGGAATAAAGCCGTTCAACAGGTTATACCATTGCAGGGTTCCGGCGTACTCGCCCAGGTCCGGGTCGCTGATGGCGCTGCCCGCTGCAAAGTAACCGAAGGAGTACTGGGGCAGGTTCCGGAAACCGGGACGATACTGCAAGCCGAAAATCGCGGTGTCTTCCGCGGCGCCCGCTACAATGGGGCCCTGGAAGAAGTCGTAGCCCATGGCGGCCGGCGGCAGATTGAATGCCAGATAATCATCATCGGTCAAATTGCCGCTGTAAGCATACCCTAAGCTTTTGACGGAGTCGCAGCCTACCAGGTCATCGGTATAAACCCCCACGTCCGGGTCGCACCACTGCGCCACGAACATGGAGTCGATCGGGAAACCGGATTTGTTGATCAGCAGGGAGCTTTTGAAAATGATCTGCCCCAGCGAGCCGCCGGCCTGGTTGTAGGTCCACATGGTGGTCTGCACTTCCACGCCGATGGGCTGGGAGCCGTACAACTGGGTGGTGAGGCCCGCGTTCACGTCGTTAAAGACAAACCAGATCACCTGGTCGGCGTTGGCGATGCCGGGTTCATCCACGCCCGGGTCGTAAGCGCCGTTGCCATTATGATCATAGTAAGGAGCGCCTAAGTGTACCGGCCAGTTTTCCCAGGACCATCTGTAATCACTGATGATCTTCTGCTGGTCCGCCGTGGTAACGGCGCTCTGGGACTTGTTGAGCACGTCAGCGGCGTCCGCAATAACGGTCGGCTGGTCGAGCGCCAGGGATTCCCAATCCTTACGAATGCGGTAAATAAAAGCATTGTTGGGGTTGGAGGCCACCGGGGGGGTGGTGGTAGTGCCCGCCACCTCGATGTGGCCGGCGGCCGTTCCGATGGAATAGGTCTGGCCGCCAACCCGGTAAGAACCTTCCGGCTGGGCGAAGTGAGACTGGGTTACCTTGCCGCCAAAAATGAAGCCGTCCTGGAACACGATGGTGGCGGTTCCGCGGGGATAGGTTCCCCCGGAAGCTTCGGTAAAGGGATTTTGGCCGGAATACCCGTCATTTCTCACCCAAAACGCCCAGTTACAAAGGTTGGCGACGGTTTGAATCGTCTCACCCTGGCCGGGCTTGTTGAAAGAGACGCTCTGCGAACCGGCAGGGCCCTTGGCGAGCAAATCACCCGCCAACAACATCCAGGCCAGCCCGACTATAAGAATAAAGAATTTTTTCTTCATTTGTTACTCCTTGACGTTATTCTTTGCACCTGCGCAAAATTTTTAGTAATTCAACTTGATCCCTAAGAAGATTTGCCGCGGGTTTCCGTAAAGCTGCAGTGCCAATTCATCCCAGTAAGCCTGGCCATTCTTGATGTTGATGGCTTCGTAGGTCTTGAGCCAGTCTTCGCCGTAGGTCTGCAGGTAGGATTGGCGCTGGGCAAAGCCGGGATTGTTGTAGAAACCGTCGTCTTCGGCGTTGCCGGTGGCCTGGAATACGTTGATGGTATTCCTGGCGTTGAAGAGGTTGAGCACCCGCAGATAGACGGTTGCTTCCAGACCCTTCACCAGGCCGAAAGACTTATCCAGCCGGAAATCCACGTTCCAGTTCATCGGGGTAGTAGAGCCGCCGACCTCTTCCAGGGCCACCCGGGAGCGCGGGTCGAGCATGTAGTTGGTGCCGGAGGTATAGGCATTGGCCTGACCGACGGTCGATTGAGAGAACGTGAAGGGATGGCCGCTGTTGAAAGTAAACAACAGGTTGGCGCCTAAGTTCTGCAGGATCGGCCCGCCGTCGTTTTGGCCGAAACGGTAATCCAGCATCACGGAGCCGCGATGGGTCTGGGCAAAATCCATGGGATTGACCACGGTCGGCCGGTTGGTAGCCTGCTCGATAGCCGCGATGTGGGTGGTACGGGTAGAGGCAGTGCCTTCGGCGTTCTGCAGGGTATAGTTCAACTGCGCTTGCAGGCGCTGAATCCGGCGCAGGTTCAAGCTCAACTCCAGCCCTTTGGTGGTGGCGAAGTCGCTGTTGCGCAGGATATTGAAGGTATAGACAGTGCCGAACAATTTATCGACCTGTACCTGGCCTTTTACGTTGCGATAGAAGCCGGCAACATCGAACGCCGCAAAGGTGCCGATTTGCTGGCGGAAACCGACTTCGTAGGAAGTGGTGCGAATGGGGTCGATTCCATAGCCAACGGGATTCTGGAATGAGAATCCGGAGGCCACGTATTCGTAATTACGGCGCTGGGAGCCGGCGAACATGGTTTCCAATTCCGGCAGTTGCACAAATTTCCCGTAGTTCATATAAAATACGGTGCGGTCGCTCACCGGGAAGGAGAATCCCAAACGGGGGCTGAGCTGCTCGAACACCGGGGAGTCCACCCAGTTGGATTCCAGGAGCTGGCCGGTAGAAAGATCCACTTCCACGTTTTCCGGATCCCGCAGGCGGGGAGCGTCGCTGTCGAAACGGTCGTAGCGCAGGCCGACGTTCAGGATCAGGTCGTTGTATTCGATCTTGTCCTGCACGTACGCAGAAGTGAACAGCGGCTGGCGGGGCGCATCGGCAATTTTGAGATCCGTATCCTGCCCGACGTCCAGGAACTGGTCTTCGTCGGCTTCGCGGCCCCAGATATCGTACCCGTAGTTATTGGGAACGGCATTAGGCACCCACTGAACCGGATCGACGTAATAGCGCCCGGTGGCGGGATTGACAGAGGTCAGGTAGGTGTAGGGATCCATTCCGGCCTGATCCGCGCCGCGCCCCACCAGGGACATGGCATTGGCGTTGGAGATCACGATCCTTCTCAGGGTATAAGCGCGGATGTCCCCGCCAATCTTGATTTCATGGTGGCGGCCGGCCTGGGTTATCCAGCTCAACGCGCCGCCGATATAGCTCTGGTCTTGCCGGCGATAGGCGCGGTAGGGATCGCCGTTACGGGCGAAGGGGAAACCGTTGAACAGGTAATCCTCTTTCGGAGCCCAGCGGTTTTTGTAGGTCACATCGCCGTTGGTGGCGCCGGCCACTGCGGTGCTGTCGAACCATTTCCACCATTCGTTGCCGAAATAGCTGTCTTCCCGGTCTAACACGGAATTGAAGTAGCTGACGGTTCCTTCTAACAACGAAGTGGGAGAAATCACGTAGGTTAATCTGCCGCTCAGGAGCAGGTTGGTAAATACGTCATCGAAAGTGCGCTGATTCAAGACGTTCAGCATGGGGGTTTCGAGGCGATTAGCGCCATCGATATCGTCCCGGAAAGAGTTGAATTGCTGGCTGCGGTCGCTCCAGGAGCCGCTCATACGGAATTGCAGGGGGGATAAATCGAACAACAGGGTTCCCTGAATCGCCCACTGGTCCTCTTTCCGCTGCGGGGTAAACCCGTCGGGGTATTCATATGTGTCGATGATATCCGGGTGACCCTCGTTCACGTCCGGGTTCAGGGTATTGCGATCTACCAGATTGGTGAGGGTGAAACCTTCGCTAAAGCGAACCGTGCGGTCGCGTTTATAGGCGTTTTCCGCCGCCAGGAAGAAGCGCACCTTGTTACCGGCGATAGGACCGCTCAAAGTACCAATGGTATATTTGTGGCCGTAGGAATACGTGCCCAGGAATTCGTCGCCGGTGCTGGCGAAGTCATCGGTTTGAAAATCCAGGGAGAAGTTGTACTTGCTGCCCCCGGTTTTCATTTCGGTTTTGATAATCCCGGAGTTGGCCCCGCCGAATTCGGCGTTATAACCGCCGGCCAAAACCTGGAATTCTTCCACCGCTTCCTGAATCACGTAAATCGATTGGGTGTTGGTGAGGGGGTCCACCGCCGAGGCGCCGTCGATATAGTAACCGACTTCATCTGGGCGGCCGCCGCGGATATAGACCTGGTTATCTTGCACAACCACGCTATTCTGGGTGGCAATCACGTTATTGAAACCCCGGATAGGCATATTCTCCAACTCTTCCGAAGTAACCAGGGCGACGCTCTGGGTCACGTGTTTTTCCACCAGCGGTCTTTGCGCGGTTACCACCACCGCCTGCCCTTCAATAGCAGTTTCCTCCAGGGAGAAATTTTGTTCGGAGGTAACGCCGGCGGATACACGAATCCCTTTGAGCACCAGGTCCGTGTAGCCGATAAAGCTGGCGCGCACATCATAGACGCCTACCGGAACATTCAGGATAACATAGTACCCGTCCACGTCCGTGGCCGCGCCATAGGTCGTTCCTTCGATGCTGATGTTCACGCCCGGCAGGAGTTCTCCGGATTTTGCATCTTTTGCGACACCAACAATTTTACCGGAAGACTGGCCGAACACGAAAAACGGCACCATCGCCAGTAAAATTGCTATCAACAGAATTTGTTTAGCCATCTCTGTCTCCATTAAATTAGTGTTACACAAATCAATTTTTTAACGGACTTACTAAGACCGAGAAATAGAAA
>WYBG01000216.1 GCA_011526015.1 Deltaproteobacteria bacterium
ACGGCCAAGGGCGGGGAAATTTCCCGCATTGTGCCCACCTTGAAGCCCGGCACCGGCGTCACCACCACCCGCAGCGACGGCGCCACCATCGTCACCGAGTTCGGGGTGGCGGATTTGTTCGGGAAAACCATCAAGCAGCGGGCGCAGATGTTGATCAACATCGCCGCGCCGGAGTTCCGGGAAGAATTGACCAAAAAGGCCAAAGAATTGCATTATTTGTGAACCGTAACCGTAGGGGCGAAGCATTCGGAAGATTGCCCAAAATTTTGGCAAATTTCTACCCCCGAATGCTTCGCCCCTGCAAGCAGCAGATGAGAAATGAATACATCCGCAATCCCCAATCCCAAATCCGCAATCGTCCTGATCGGCGTTGGAAATGAATTCCGCGGCGACGACGCGGTGGGCTTGCTCATCGCGCGCCGCTTCGCGGAAATGGAGATTCCCGGCGTAACGGTTCGGGAAGAAAGCGGCGAAGGCGCGGCGCTGATGGAAACCTGGCAGGATGCGGATACCGTGTTTCTCTTCGACGCGGTATTCAACGGAAAAAAACCTGCCGGAACCATTTACCGGATGGACGCCCGCGCGGAAACCATCCCGGCGGATTTTTTCCACTACTCCACCCACCGCTTTGGAGCAGCGGAGGCGGTGGAACTGGCCCGGGAGCTGGGGCAATTGCCCCCGCGCCTGGTCATCTTCGGGGTTGAGGGAGAGAATTTTGACTATGGAACGGAACTTAGCCCGGCGGTAGAACAAATAATTCAAGAGGTGGTCAATAAAGTAATTTTGGAGATAAATGGTGTTCAAGTGTTATAGTGTTCATGTGTTTTGGTGATCCAATTTTAGAATGTAAGTTTCAAAACACTATCACACTAAAACACCATAACACCTGAACACTTACGCACTGAGAAAGGAGACCGATATGGAGCAAACCCAGGCGAAAACCCGGGAAAGACCAAAACCCTTTGTATTGCCGGAATACTGCAAGGGCTGCGGGCGCTGCATCGAAGCCTGCCCCAAGCACTGCATTCAGTTGGGAACGGAAATCAATCCCGAATCGGGGCTGGTTCCGGTGATCATCGACCTGGAGATCTGCAACGGCTGCGGGCTGTGCTACATGGCCTGCCCGGAACCCTACGGGCTGGAAAAGGCCCTGGTGGAACTGATGCCCGACGTGGAAGAGCTGGACCGCCACGCCTATTTCGGCGACTCTAAACCGGAGCGCCCGCAGCCGCAGCCCATTCCCGACACCGCGGTACCCCTGCCGAAGATGGAGCCGCTGGTCACAAAAGGCTCCTACGCCTCCGCCATCGGGGCGCTGCTGGCCGGCTGCCGGCATTTCTTCGGCTACCCCATCACCCCCTCCACCGAGGGCGCGGAATTGATGGCGAAGCTGCTACCCAAATTAGACGGCGTTTTTCTCCAGGCAGTCAGCGAGGTCGCTACCGTGAACCTGATGTACGGCTGCGGCGGGGCGGGGCTGCCCTGCATGACCTTCACCTCTTCCCCCGGCTTCAGCCTGATGTTAGAGGGGGTTTCTTACATGATCGGCGCGGAGCTGCCGGGCGTATTCGTGAACGTGATGCGCGGGGGGCCGGGGCTGGGCAACATCGGGCCGGAGCAGGCGGACATCAAGCTGGCCTGCCGCGGGCTGGGGCACGGCAACACCCACGCCATCACCCTCGCACCCTCCTCTCCCCAGGAAATGCTGGATTTGACCATGCTCTCTTTCCAGCTGGCTTTCAAATACCGCAACCCCGTCGTCATCTTAGCCGACGGTTACTTAGGCCAGATGACCGGGCGGGTGACCCTGCCGGATCACCTGATCAGACCGGGTATTCCCGAATGGGCAGTGTATGGCGACGAAATGCACCGCGGCAACCTGATCTGCTCCATCCAGCTTTCCGAGCCGGATCTGGAGCAGCACAATTTGCACCTCAACAAGAAATACCAGCAGATGATCGCCAACGAGCAGCGCGCCGATCTTTACTACTGCGAGGATGCGGAAATCCTGATTGTCGCCGCCAACACTCCCTCGCGCATGGCCAAGGGCGCGGTGCAAACCCTCCGGGAACAGGGCGTGCGCGCCGGGCTGTTCCGCCCGGTGACAATCTGGCCCTTCCCGATCGAGGCTTTGCGCCCGTTGTTAAGTCAGGTAGAGCGCATCATCGTGGTGGAAGCCAGCAACGGGCAGTTGGAAGACGAGCTGCGCCTGGCGCTCAGCCACGCCGAAGCGACCAATGTTCCCCGCATCGAGCACGTGCGCCATTTTGGCGGAGTGCTGCCGCAGCAGCAGGAGATCATTGATAAAGTGGCTTCCAGCGAAATGCTGATGGCGTAAAACGTAATGCGTAAATTGTATTGCGTATTTCGTATTGCGTATTCCGTTTTTTACGCATTACGCATTACGGGTTACGCACTACGCATTACCACTATATAAATCTTTTCTTCCCAAAGGAGAAACAAAAATGAGCGACAGCGTATTTTATAAAACTTTTGAACGCCACGCCCACGCGCAGGGATTGAAAGGGCACGCCACCCACTATTGCCCGGGGTGCGGGCACGGGCTGGTTCATAAATTCCTGGCCGAGGCGATCGATGAATTGGGCATCCAGAACCGCACCGTGGCGATCTCCCCGGTGGGGTGCAGCGTGTTCATGTACTACTACTTGGACGTGGGCAACACCCAGGCGGCGCACGGGCGCGCCCCCGCAGTGGCCATCGGGCACAAAGTGGCCAACCCGGAATCCATCGTGGTCAGCTACCAGGGCGACGGCGACCTGGCCTCTATCGGGCTGGCGGAGATCGTCAGCGCGGCGCAGTTGGGCATACCCCTTTCCGTGGTGTTCGTCAACAACGCCATTTACGGGATGACCGGCGGCCAAATGGCGCCCACCACTTTGATGGACATGAAAACCAGCACCTCTCCCTGGGGCCGCGACCGCCTCACCGGCCAGCCCATGAAGATGGCGGAGTTGATCGCCCAGTTGGACGGCTCGGTGTACGTGGAACGCGTGGCCCTGTACGACGCCAAACAGCGCACCCGGGCTAAAAAAGCGATTCGCAAAGCCTTGCAAATGCAGGTAGAAAATCGCGGCTTCGCGTTCGTGGAAGTGCTCTCCGAATGCCCCACCCACCTCAAACTGACTCCCCAGGAAGCGGAAAACTGGGTGCGCGACCAGATGGTTCCCATCTTCCCGTTAGGAGTGAAAAAAGAGCTGGAAGCGGAGCCCTGGTTCCACATGAACAAGCCCAACTTTGATCCCCAAACGCTCTTGCAGCAGATCGAAGCCGCTGCGGAAGCCAGCGAGCGCTTTTCCCCCGGCTTCCCGGCGCACCTGCACCCGGAAGACATCTCCCTGAAATTAGCCGGCTCCGGCGGGGACGGGGCGCAGACCGCGGCCATGCTCATCACCCGCGCGGCCATCAACGAAGGGTTCGATTCCACCCACATTCCCAGCTACGGGCCGGAATCACGCGGGGGCACCTCTTACGCGGACGTGCACGTCGCCAAAACCGAGGTGCTCTCCCCGGCTTCGCCCAATCCCCACGTGCTGATCGCCTTCAACGCCCCCAGCTTAGCCAAATTCGGCCCCGCGGTGCAGCGCGGCGGCGCGGTTATTTACGACAGCTCGGTGATCAGCGAGCCGCCGAAGTTAGACGCCGGCGTCAAAATGTACGGGGTGCCCTTTACCCAGATCGCCTTAGACCTCGGCAAGCTGCTGGTGAAGAACATCGTCGCGTTAGGCGCGCTGCAGGCCGCCACCAACATCTTTCCGGCGGACACCTTCCTGACCGCCATCCGCAGCGCCCTGGCGCACAAATGCTCCCTCATTCCCCTCAACGAAGAAGCGTTCAAATGGGGGCAGAAAGCGGTGGCGGATGTGAATGGAAGGTAAATCAGTGTTTGGGTGTTATGGTGTTCATGTGTTAGCGTTTGGGGATTTAAAAAATCCCCCATGAACGCTTGAACACCATAACTGATGTTACGCATTTTGCCACAGAGATCGCAGAGATCACAGAGAAAAACAAATATTTATTGGCTTGATACTGCATTGGGAACAAAAATGCGTTATTGCCACCGCCTTTCCGGGGTAAACTCTTCCGAAAGATGAAAACTCTGTGTTCTCTGTGGCCTTTGCATGGTGAGTTTATCGAACCATGTGGCAAAATTTTTCTTGTCCGCGTAACATCAGACTATAACACAAATTCGGGAGGCGTATGATGCCTCTAACATTTTTCAAATCTCTCCGGTGGAGAGTTGTTGCCTCACTGGGCTTTTTTCTCCTCCTCCCAATCTATGCCCAGCCGCTTCAGTTTGCCCGGGAGCGAATCGAGGTGGAGGTGCTGGGCGAGGAGTGCACCCTAACCGGAACCTATTACTTTTGCAAGACCGGCCCCCCCATCAGGCAGCCGCTTATCGTGGAAGAGCCGGATTCTGCAAGTTCCCCCTTCAACATCACCCTGTATTATCCTTTTGTGGTTACTCCGGAACTGCCTTTTCCCGATTCCATTCAGGTAACGGATTTACGCAGCGGCCGCCCGGTTCAATTTATCGAATCCGACCACGGGGTCTATTTCCCGGTTTCCATTCCCCCGCGGGACACCGCCATATACCGGGTGCGCTACCGCCAGAAAACTCCTTCCGCGAAAATGGAGTATATCCTGACCTCCACTCAAAAATGGAACCGCCCTCTACAATCCGCAGATTTCATCATCCGAATCCCGCAGCAATATCAACTAATCTCCCTTTCCCCCGCTTTCGACCGGGCCGCCCCCGGCTCTACCGGAGAAAAAAATGGCCCCGGGATGATCTACTTCATCCACCGGGAAAATTTTATGCCCCAATCCAATTTAACCATTCAATGGGAAAGGAAAACGCCATGAAAACCTTGCAACTCTTTCTTGCCGGGATGCTCGTTTGCCTGTCCCTGCAAACCGGGCAGGCCAATCCCATCGTACCGATCTTTTTCAATGAAATAAAGATCGATGCCGCCGGCTGGGTAATCGAGGTGCGCGATCCCTGGGAGCTGGACGATTTCGTTCTCACCTCTCTCAGCGACACCGCTCATTTCGACGCCGGGTTTACCACCTCGGAATACCAACTCATTACTGCGAATGATCTGCAAAGCGCGCTGTACGTCAATCCCCAGGGGGACGTGCTGAGCTTCTGTTACGATGACCTTTATATCCCTTTTGAACAGATTCGATTTGGGAATGTCCCCGGAAGCCAGGTTGCCGCGCCGCTGCCCGGCCAGTCCCTCTGCTTAAAAGAAACGCCCGACCACTGGATTGATTTTTATTACCTGGACAACACCCCCACGTTAGGCTATCCCAATGACGCCCCGGGCGCGTGGGGCCGGGGCGAGGGAACCGTCAACAACCAGTTCGGCAACCCCGTACCGGGAGTGCAGGTGGCGGGGAATTTTGGGGCGGTTTTTACCAACAGCAGCGGCTATTTTATGTTTGATCATTGGGCGCGGTTGGAGTACTTAGAATTTTCCAAACCCAATTACCAGACCCAATATTTAGCCCTGCAAATCTGGCCGGAAGACACCGTCGCCATCGACGTTA
>WYBG01000217.1 GCA_011526015.1 Deltaproteobacteria bacterium
ATCTTCGGAATTGCCATTGGCACCGGGATCGATGACCGGCTCTATGGCGGTTTTGAAATGAATTATTTCAGAACCAATTATACCCAGTCAACCGAGGTTGTAGATAGCGTAAGCGGCGGCAGCGTTGTCAGCACCGAAAGAGTGCAACTGGATTATACCACCACCTATATCGCCCTGTTCGGCTCCCTGTACTATGAACTGCGGTTGGGTACCAACAGTCCTTTTTATTACCGGGCTTCGGCGTCGGTGGGATGGGAATTCATCTGGAACAAAGAACAAAACTTTCAGGCCGGGGTCTCCCGAACCCGCAATTTCAACGCGCCCGGGTTTAAGCTTTCCACCGGCATCGGCATTCGAATCAGCAGCACCGGCATCCTGTTCGGCGATATTCTCTATAACGGGGTAACCGCTAAAAACAGCACCGGCACCACGGAGGAAGGGCTGCCTGTCTTTCAGAAAATCAATCTCTCCGGATTAGGCTTCTGGGTGGGGATTAACCTTTACAGGTTCACGTTTTTTTGATCCGCGGGACATTAACTGCTCTCAACCGGGAATCCCCGGTCGAGCGCCTTGCGCTTTTCAGGAAGATTTTTTCATCATATAGAAACCGATTGGATGGTTGTCGCGGATGAGTGAGACAGGTCCTCAAAAAACAATGATCCCTTCCTGCCCGTCCCCGTTCAAATGGATTTGTTTTTACCCGGTTTTTTTACGTTGGGGAGGATTTATACTCATCACGCAAATCTACTTTAGCTGCGCTCCAACCATCCAGTCGCCCCAAAATACCCGCTTCCTGGAGCTCCGAATCGGGCAATTAGATCCCCAGGCCGGCGACGCCGGTACAATGGTGGGAATCAGCCGGGGCAGGCGAATCGACGACCGGCTATGGTGGCAACTGGAAGCGAATTATTTCAGGTCTTCTTATACCAGGGCAACCACGGTGGCGGATGAGATATCCGGGGGCCAGGTCATAACCACCGAACAGGTAGAGGTGGATTTTTCTAATACTATCCTTTCGATATTCATCGGTTTTTATTATGAATACTCTCTTGGCGGCCGCTTTTTTTACCGGGGAACCGGCAGCTTAGGCTGGGAACATATCGTGGTTTCGGAAAAAAATTACGTGGAGAACGTTGCCCGAACGCGTACATTCGACACCCCGGGATTGCAAATTTCCGCGGGGCTGGGGATTGGCATCAGCCGGAGCAGTATGATCTTTGGCGACCTGATTTATAATTCAGCGAAAGCCAAAAGCGATTATTCTGCCTATGGAGACGGGTTGCCCGTCTATCAAGAAATCAATGTATCAGGATTTGGATTCCGGGTGGGAATCAATTTTCTAAATTTTAAATACTTCTAAAATTTAATAATCCGGTTGAATATGATGAACGATCTTTGTATTGACATGGCAATGAACCGGTCCCCAAAATCTTTCCGAGCCGGGTTTCGCAAACGGGCAGTGCTTTTTCGGTGGTTTCTGTTCCTCCTGGCCGGGAAAATGGTTCTCGGCTGCGCTTCCTCCGTTCCTTCCGCCATGGAAACCGCCGGAAAGGAAGGCGAACCGAATATCCGGGTTTGCCTGGTGGAGAATCTTGCTGCCGCTACCCTGGGCTTCGAAGGCGCTTATATTTTGGAGTTGGAAGAAGCCCGCTATCAGTTGGACAAGAGCATCGGCACTCTGAACGCCTCTTTCCGGGGAACTGACCTCATCCTCAAAAACGACCGCCGCTATTATGAACTTTCGGCCCCCCAAACCGTGGTATTCAAACCCTCGGCTTCCGGCGATCGCTTCATTTTTAACGATATTCCCTACGCCGGGGAATTATGGTTCCAGGTGGAAGAAGGGGGGGTGACGGTGGTGAACAAACTCCCCGTTGAAACATATCTCCTGGGAGTAGTTCCCTTTGAAATTCCCACCAACCAGCACGAATACCAGGAAGCCATTTACGCCCAGGCGATTGCCGCGCGAACCTATGCGATCTATCGCTTGCAAAATCCCATAAACAGCCGCTACGATATCTACTCCGACGTGCAAGACCAGGTGTACCAGGGGATGCTCAAAAAGGCCCCCCTTGCGGAAGACGCCATTACCGCCACCCGGGGAATTATTCTGGCCAATTCCAGCCGGGTCGATAAAATTTTCTTTCATTCCACCTGCGGGGGGGTGGTAGAGGCTACCCCGGATACGCTCACTGCCGCTTCTGCCGGAAGCGGCACCTTCGCTTATGATTTAAGCGATAATGATTATAACTGTAAAGTCTCCCCTTATTATCGCTGGGTAGAAGTTCGCACCCTGGAAACCATTCTGTGGAATTTACAAAAAGAATTTCGGCTGGATTCCCTGCTGGTGCGCGACTGGCTGGAAACCGGCTGCAAGCTGGATATCCAAATTGCCAAACGCCGGCAGAGTGGGCGCATCGAAGAAATGGTTATGCGGGTGGAGGATCAGCTTTTCCCGGTGAGCGGTTTTCGCATCCGCAGGGTTCTGGCAGACCAGACCGGAAAGGTGCTGCCCAGCAACTTTTTCTTTTTTACCGAATCCCCGGGCAGTTGGGAAAAACTTTATCTTATTGGCGCGGGAGCCGGGCACGGGGAAGGCATGTGCCAGTGGGGAGCCATCGGCCTGGCTTTAAAAGGAAATTCCTACAAAAGCATCCTGGGATTTTATTATCCTAACCTGAGCATGGTGAAATTCTATTGATGAAATTGCCACCCTTAGCTGGAAAGATCACGTTATGCAACGCCATTTAAGATTTTCGATCCGCATTCTGCTGTTCCTGGCGCTCTGGGGCGGCTGGAGCACACCGGCGTATTCGCAGATGCCGCCGGATTTGAAGCAGTTTCTGGAAAGCCGCAGCTTCCCGGAATTGATCAACACCTACAAGCGCGATCGGGTCAGCCTGCTGACGGAAGGAAAACGGGCCAAAATTATTGCGGCGCAGCCTTACACGGTAGAAAAAGGGTATCGCTGCCAGGCCTTCGCCGGCACCCAGCAGGAGAATTCCCAACGGGTGGCGGAGCAGCTCCGGGCGTTGCAACTGGATTCGGTATATGTGATCTACGAAAACAGCCTCTACAAAGTGCAAATCGGTAATTTTGACAATCGCCGGGATGCAGAAATTCTGCTGGATAAGCTGCGTTATTCCAAAGTGCAGGGGGTTTGGATCGTTGAAGCGGATGTGCACCGCCCCAAAAGTATCGAAGAACAGCAGGCGTTTCAACAGCAGCAGCTTGAAGAACAACAGTTTGAAGAGCAACCGGGGTATTATTATGCTATCCAGGTGTTTGCCACCAACGACCAGTTGAAGGCCGCGCAGTTGAAGGAAACCCTGGCCGGGGACCTGGACCAACCGGTAGAGGCGGTCAACCAGGCTTCTTCCTGGAAGGTGCTGGTGGGAAAATTCAACGACCGCTCCGGGGCGGAAGAATACCTGAAAAAATTGAAGCGGGAGAAGTTCGCCGACGCCTGGATTACCCAGGTGCCCTCTCCCTGATGAAATTCAGTTCAAAAAAAAACCCCGCACAATTGCGGGGTTTTGCACTAAAACGTGTTGTTTTTCAAACCCGTTTTATCTTCATCTTTACCTTGATCTTTAATTTCATTGCCAACCTTTCCCTGTTTTGGTGATACGGTTGCAACATACGTTCAAGGATATGGTTCGGTTGTGGAAAAGCTCACAATTTGGGTTTATGGCCCTCCTTATTTCAACTCCATCGATTTTACGATAACTATATGATTAAGCAATCATTAAGCATAAAAGGCGCTAGGGCAGAATTGACGAAAATCACTTTAGTGGAAAAAAGCCCCCTTTAGATTCACGGCATAGTTAAGAGAATTGGAAAGAAATGACCTACCGGCTTCCTTATGGCTTGTTGGATAATCATCCGCATTTGACGGGTGCTTTAAGTTTTTTCCAACCTCTTAAATATTTTTTTGAAATTGCAATTGACAAAGTTTTAAAATCGCTTTAAATTGGGCAGCAATTAATTAGCAGGAATGATTAAATTAACTAAGGGACAGAAAAGGAATGGCGCACCATAAATCAGCGATTAAACGAATTCGGATTTCGGAAAAAAACCGGCAACGGAATCGAACCTACAAATCCCGTTTGAAAACAGCACTCAGGCGGGTTAGAGAAGCCCAGGGTAAAGAAGCCGCCGCTCAGGCGCTTGTTAATGCGTATTCGGTAATTGACAAGCTGGTTGGTAAAGGTATTATTCACCCCAACATGGCGGCGAACAAAAAATCGAGTTTAACGCGTTTTGTAAATGCGATGAGCTAACTTTTGTTCTCCCTCCTCAACCCAAGAGAAACCGCATGCTAATGGTCCCTCCCTAGGCGTGCGGTTTCTTTATTCTTATCCCCTTCCGCTCAACGATTTTTATAAACAAACTCCTCAATGGCGCGAACCGCATTCTCCGTCCCCTCCTCCGCTTTGATTTTCAGAGATAACTCCTGAGCCTTACGAAGCATTTCCCCGTCTTCTAAAACCTGCCGGATCTTCGATGCCAGCGTTTCCGCGGCCAGATTTTTTGGGAAAAGCGGCTTGCTGCCCACTCCCAGGCGATGCAGAACGGTTGCCCAATATTTTTGGTCCGGGAGTTGAGGTACCACAATGGAGGCTGCCCCGGCTTTGCACACTTCCATAACCGTGTTGGTTCCCCCGGTATAAACCACAATTTTGGTTCTTCCGAACAGGTAGCCGTGCGGCAGGTTATAATCGACGAACAGCAGGTCGGCGGATTCCCGGCGAATCTGGGCGCCCGTATTCCAACCCTGCTGAATGATCGCCCGAATTCGAGATTTTTCCACCGCTTTTCGGAACACTTGCTCGATTTGTTCTCCTTCTGCCCTGGCCATGGAACCGAAGGTGAATACCACATCCACCTCCCCTTCTTCCACAAACCAGGCGACTTCCGGCGGTGGGGCGTAAGCGCCTCCGCGGATGAACCATGCCCCCGTTACCACAAAATTGTCCGGCCAATCGGGATAGATCGGCGTTACATGGCCGGAACAGGCCACCAGGTTCAGATGCGGGGAAAACGTGCCCACGGCGTTGATTTTGCGGCGAATACCATTCAACCGGTATAGATACCCCTCAATTTTCCGTTCGAAACCGGCTTTGATCCACTCCAGAACTTTCCAGCTCAGGCGGTTTCCAAGCCTGCCCAGGTTGGGAAGATGCATGGGGGGGGTAAACGCCGTGCGAATGACGCCGGGCGCAAAGATAACCGAAGCCCAGGGAATCTGATTTTGCATCATTACGTGCTGGCCGATAAAATCCAGGCTGTGGCAGATGCCGAAATGATACCCCCGGGAAGCTTCGATGGAATCAGCGTAAAATTTTTCTCCCTCGTATAAGAAAACTTCATTAACCAGGTAATCCAGTTTCTTCAGGGGGCTGAGTTTTTTCAAAGTATCGCGTACGTCGCTAACCCGGTGGTCATCAACCGGGGGACCCACTGCGGCAAAAGGTACGCTGATTTTGTCGAACTTCTTCTTGTAAATATCATAGGAACAGACCTTCACGGTATGGCCGGCCCGCTTCAAGGCCTCCGCCAGGGCCACAAAAGGTTGGATGTCGCCGGTGCTTCCCACCGCCGTGACGATAATCTTCATAATCTTTCTGTTTGAGGATATTCGGTTTAGCCGGCTCGAATCCAGCGATTACGGTCTGTTAAGCACGCTAAAGCGTGGCAGCCAGAAGTTTCAAGAGTAAAAAAGAGGCGAAACCCGAAGATTTCGCCTGAGGAATTTTAACGTTTGACTACCGGCAAAGGTGCGCGGTTCATGGTTGCAGTCTCTTCTCGACCGCGAATTGAGGCCGGATATCGACCGGGATATCAATCAGTTTATTCAGGGCAATTTGCAGCTCCGGGGTAATTTTGCGGTATTTTTCGATCAGCGCTTTCGCGCCCTGGTAATCGCCTAACGCCTGGATCATCAAAATTTCCCGGGAAAGATCGCGCACCGCATCCCCGATCTTCTGATAATTGACCCGGAAACGCTCGCTGGCCGGATCGAATTCCACCGCGCCCTTCTCCATCAGGTAGTTGAGAATGATGGCGTTTCCGCCGCCGTGCGCCGCTTCAACGCCGAAGCGCACGCTGCGGAAAATTCCCCCCACGAAGCTGGCATACACCTGACCGCCCAACTCCGGCGCAAAAACGCCCTTTTCCACCAGGTAGGGGAATTGATACAAGCCCACGATATCCGCTTTCGCTTCTTCTAAAGTGGGATAGGTTTCCTGCAATTCTTTATTGACCGTGGTTTCCTGGCCGTTCTTGAGAATCTTTCCCGGCCCGATGCCGTGGCACATCTCGTGCAGCAGCACGTGGTAGAAAAAAGCCTCGAAGGAGACTTTGGCCAGGTCTTCTTCCGCCAGCACCCGCTGCATGATGGGGGTGGAAATGTTGTCATACTTGGCCCGGGAAACGTTTTTCAACATTACCTTTTTGCTGCCCCTGGCTTCCCGCACCCGCTCGTCGTTGGGCAGGTTGAAGGCGATGGTCTGCACCCCGGCTTTGGTATCCCCGGCGGTGAAAACTTCATCCGCCACCACGATGGGAGAGGCCTTGCCCCGGTCAAAATTTTTGTGTTCATCGGGAATGGGCAGGCGCCGCTCCAGGTCGTCTAAGTATTCGGCGACCTTGCGGAGTTTTTGGCCGTCCTCATGATGCACCAGCGTGATAAACGCTTCGAACGCGGCTTTATAACCGAACAGTTTATCCTCGTACACTTCGTAGGGACCGATGACGATCTCGATGTTGTGGTCTTGCAAATCCATCCAGTCCATATCGCTTTGAAAATAGTCGTTGCTCAGGAAAGCATCCGCCCGGCTGTTCAAGTAGATTTTCAGGGAAGAATTTTCCGTGAGCGCGGCCGCCTCTTTCAGCAATCGCGCGGCCGGCTCCAGGAAGGCTTTGTAGGTTTCGGAATAAGGGATGGCGACCAGGTTTTCACCCTGGCGGCGGATTACCGTAAAATAGCCGGTAAAGACCTCCCGGTCTTCCGGGCGTTCGGCTAACCATTGCTCAAGCGCTTCTTTGGTCATGCCCGGGGGATAAAAATTGGCCCCGGCAGGTTTGGGCTGGCCTAAGTTAATGAACGGCTGATCGCCCTCCAGGCGGTCAAAAGGCCCAAAGTTGATGGTAAAATAATCGTTTAGCAGCGCGTAATCTGCATTTGCGCCGGTTTTTAACTCCTCCCGGATGGCCACGTTCTTATCATATACCTGGCGGAGGAAAATTTCGTCCATCAATTTGGCCGCCTGCACCATTTTCAGCAGCGCCTGCCGGTCTCCCTCGCCCAGGGCGGATTCATCGTAGCCGATTTCCACGGGGGTGTATTTGGCCAGGCGGGTTTTCAGCTCATTCGCGTCCAGGTAATCTTGAATGAGCGGTTCTTTCTTTTCACAACCGATCATAATCGCTCCCAACAGCATCAGAATGAAGAAATTTTTCAGGCATTTTTGCATTGTCCGCTCTCCAGGTAGTTAAGGAAGTTTTCTACGCTAATTCCGGCTCCAGTTCGCGAGCGTATTTCTGGATCACATCCCGGGCGATGACCATACGGATGATTTCGGAAGTGCCTTCGCCGATGGTCCCCAGCTTGGCGTCGCGGTAGTATTTTTCCACGGGGTAATCTTTCATATAGCCGTAGCCGCCGAAAATCTGCACCGCTTCATTGGCCACCTGGATGGCGATCTCGCTGCTGTATAATTTCGCCATGGCGGATTCTAAACTGACGTCTTTTCCCTGGTCTTTCATGGCCGCGGCGCGGAGGGTCAACAGCCGCGCGGCATCGACCTGGGTGGCCATGTCGGCCAGCTTGGTTTTGATGGCCTGGAACTGGGCGATCTTTTTCCCGAAGGCGCTGCGCTCCTGGGCGTAGCGCACGGCGTGCTCAAAAGCCCCCCGGGCAATACCCACGCACATGGCGGCAATGCTGATTCGCCCGCCGTCCAGGATTCCCAGGGAATCAAAATATCCCTCTCCTTCCCTGCCCAGCAAATTGGCTTCCGGAACCGGGCAGTCCTCGAAAAACAGTTCCGCGGTGTTGCTGGCACGCATTCCTAACTTGTTCATGGGCGCTCCCACGCTGTAGCCGGGCATCCCTTTTTCCAGGATGAAGGCGGAAATGCCGGCCTTGCCTTTTTCCGGGTTGGTGCGGGCCATCACCACGCAGTAATCGGCATAAGTGGGGTTGGTGATAAAGGTTTTGGAACCATTAAGAATCCAGAAACGGCCTTCCTTGCGGGCGATGCTCTTTAAGCCGAAGGCGTCGCTGCCCCCGCTGGGCTCGGTAAGCGCCCAGGCGGCCAGGGTTTTGCCGGTGAGCAGGGGAGGGATAAATTTACGGCGCTGCTCCTCGCTGGCATAAGTGAAGATGTGGTTGGTGCCCAGGGAATTGTGCGCTGCCACGGTTAATCCGATAGAAGGATCGGCGGCGGAAATTTCTTCCACGGCCAGGGCGTATTCGATATACCCCATACCCGCGCCGCCGTACTCTTCCGGGAAAATGATTCCCAGGAGCCCCAGCTCTCCCATTTTGCCGATCAAATGCTGCGGAAAGGTTTTGGTTTCATCGTACTCCATGACGTGGGGGGTGATTTCTTCTGCCGCAAATTCCCGAACCATATTGCGCATGGAAATCTGCTCCTCGGTGAGATCGAAATTCATGGCGCGCTCCTTTATGTGAGTAAGGTTTATTCCTTTGCAATAATGCGATTCCATGGCCTCCATCGGATTCCTGCCCATGCCTGAAGTTAAAGAATCCTTTGGCAATATAATGCCGGGGCCAAGATTAACAAATCTGAAATTAAACAAAAAGTTCCGGTGGGCTTAAAGTCGTTTGCCTTTGGTGTTACAATGTATTACCTTTGTTTTGTCAAGCAAACGCGGAGGTATTCTATGGACAAACTAACCACGGTAACGGCGCGAATTGATCCGGCTTTAAAAGAGAGCGCGGAAGCAATCTTTAAAAAATTCGGAATAACCCACTCGCAGGCAATTAATATGCTCTACAGTATTGTTGTTTTGCGAAAAGCATTACCCTTTGATTTGCATTTGAGTGAAGATGAAACCTCGGATATTATTGTTAACCCGGAATTAATGGGACAGATCGTTGAATCCCTGAAATCCTTTGAATCTGGAACCGGGTACGTGCTGGAAGGAGAATTGAATGAGGGCTATCGTCTTTCACGGGAGGACGCTCGAAGAATACGAGGCGCTCAGAAGAAAAGACAAAGCGCTTCATAAGAAGTTAGTGCAGATTCTCAAGGAAATGCAACGTTCCGACCCCGGCCGGGGCACTGGTAAACCGGAACCATTAAAACATGATTTATCCGGTTTTTGGTCTCGCCGGATAGCTAAAGGCGAGCGAATCATCTACCGTTTCGACGAAACCTACCTTCACGTTTTCGCCATCGGCGGCCACTATGAAGAATGAGGATAAAACCTCCCGGAGACTTTGAGCCTCCGGGAGCGTGGCAAGGAAAGCTATACCGGGTATGCCTGCGAAGCCATTTCTGCTTCCGGCAACGAAACTAAAAATTCATTCCAGTTTCTGCGCTGCCGGTTTTTCCAATTCTGCCGGTGATAGCCGTAGCTGGCCAGCAGGGGAAGGGAGAGGGTGATCTCGCTGAACACCATTTGCTCATAGGTGGTATCCACTTTGCCCCAGGAGCAGGCTTCCTTCAGGGTAGAGCCGGAGAGCGCCCCGTCGCGCTCGTCGGCGACGGTGAGCTGCACCGCGTATTTGTGCATTTCCACCTCGTGCCCCAGGATCTCCGCGCAGACCACGGTATCTTGCAAAAAGTTTTTCGGCGCCCCGCCGCCCAGCATTAGAATGCCGGTAGTGCCGGCGGCGATTTTGATATCGGTCAGCTCCCGAAAATCCTTCACCGAATCAATCGAGAGATGCGCTTCCCGGTTTTCCACCTGGTGGGCTACCAGCCCGAAACCGGCGCTGCAATCGGAAAACGCCGGCACGAAGATCGGCACGCCCAGCTCGTAGGCGCTGCGCACGATGGAATCTTCTCCCTTGCCGCGCTCCGCCAGGTATTTTCCCATTTCGATGATAAACTCCCGCGAGGAATAGGGGCGGGGGGGCAGGGAATTGGCGATCTGGCGGATGGTATCGTCGCAGATTTTCAGCTCCTCCTCGTCGATGTAGGTGTCGTAAATCCGGTCAATGGCCAGTTTCCGCAATTTCTGGTCATCCACAAAGGGGGAGCCGAGATAATGGCGAAATCCCAGCGCCTCGAAAAAATCCTGGTCCACGATATTTGCGCCGGTAGAGACGATCACGTCCACCATCCGGCAGCGCAGCAAATCCACGATCACCTGTTTCAAGCCGGCGCTGATTAAGGAACCGGCCAGGGTGAGAATAATAGTACACCCGCGGTCTTGCAGCATCATATCATAAATCTTTGCCGCACGGGCCAGGTTGCGCGACTGGAAGGCCATTTTTTCATAAGCCTCGATAACCGGGGTCGCGTCGAAGCTCTTGACGTCTATGTGTTCGATAGTTTCTTGCAGATAATCCTGTTTTTTCACGCAGTGCTCTCCTTCTGCCTACAGATAATATTCATTCATATACCCTCCGGGGGGTTCGAACCCCCCGGGAGGGCCGATTGATATTTGCGGAAAATAAGCTATCACCGCAGCGGGGCGAGGTACCCTGCGCCAGGCGCGCAAAGCCCGTCTTATGGCGGTATGGAAGTGAAAACCGTGGCTTATTCCGCCGCCAGGGCCGGCATCACCAATTTCCCGTTTTTCGTCGCTTCTTCCGCAACTTCCCGCGGAAAATCCAGCCCGCGCATCAGCACGTTGACGGTCGGTTTTTTGGACTCGAACACATCAATCAGATATTGTTGGGCAAATTCG
>WYBG01000001.1 GCA_011526015.1 Deltaproteobacteria bacterium
TGCCTCTTCGGAGCGGGATTTTGCCGAGGCAGCCCGCGTCCAGGCCAAACACCTGCGCGACCAGATCAACATGTTCGTCAGCGTGCAGAAGAATATCGATTTGCTGAACCGGAACTGAGGAATGAAATGTAATGCGTAATGCGTGATGCGTAACAAAAACGGAATACGAAATACGCAATACGCAAAAGATATTCCGTATTGCGTATTCCTTTTTTACGCATTACGAATTACGCATTACGCTTCACCCGTTCCTGCACTTTCTCCGAGGTCAGCTCCTTCAAGGCATCCGTTGCAATCCACTTTGCCGGTTTGGCATCGATCTCCAGAATTTCCCGGGCGGTTTGGATGGCCGCTCGATTCAGGCGAAGATTGCGCTTGCCGATATGGCGCAAGGCCCAGTTGACCGCTTTTTTCACAAAATTGCGCGGATCGGCCGATCCGCGGCGGATCAGGGGCAGGAATTCCAAAAATGCGGCGTCGGCAGCCTTTTTATCGTGCAAGACCAGCCAGGCAATCAGCGCAAAACCGGCCCGTTTGACGAATTCCTCTTCCCGGGCGCTCCACTCCGCGGCCTTTTGATACGCCAGCGCGGTGCGGTCGAACAAATTCCCGCAGCACTGGTCGCACACATCCCAGGAATCGAAATCCTTCACCCACTCCTCCATCTGCGCCGCCGTCACCATTGCGGGAACGTCCACCAGGCAGGCCAGGATGCGCGCCTCGTGGATGCCGGAAGCCCAGAGTTGCAACGCCAGTTCATGGCTTTTGCCGATCTGCTTTGCCAGGGCGCGCAGCTCCGGCATGGAAATGCCGAGCGGGTTTGCCGGGCGAATGCCGTAACGCGCCATGCCCTGCACGTTTTCCGGGTTGGCGCAGGATTGTAAATGCTTCAAAATGTCTTCGTATTGCATGGTTGGGCGCCTGATTAATGTTAAGCCGGGTTGCGTATGGAGCCCCAATCTTCCAACGCTTTTACGGCAGAATGATTGAATGGCAGAATAATTTTAAATCATTCTGCCGGATAATTATTCTGCCAATAAAGCCGGAAACTACTACTCTTCGATTAATGATTGGGCTTATGCTGGCGCGTAAACGCCTTGCCGGAGCGCTATTATTCCCGGAACGAAAACGCCCGGCAGGGATTTGCCGGGCGTCAGGGTTTATCATCGGATTATTGAGGTTCAAAATTATCCTAAGAACGCGCGCAGGGTTCGGCTGCGGGAGGCGTGGCGCAGGCGGCGAATCGCTTTCTCCTTGATCTGCCGCACCCGCTCCCGGGTAAGGTTAAAGCGTTCCCCGATCTCTTCCAGGGTGAGGGGATGTTCCTGCCCCAACCCGAAATAGAGGCGCACCACCTCCGCTTCCCGCTTGGTGAGGGTGGCCAGGGCCCGTTCGATCTCGATTTTCAACGACTCGCCCATTAAATCGGAATCGGGAGGCGGCTGGTGGTCATTCTGGATGACGTCCAACAGGCGGTTATCTTCGCTGTTGCTAAAGGGCGCATCCATGGACAGGTGCCGCCCGGAGATTTTCAAGGTATCGGCCACTTCAAAATCGGTCATTTCCAACTGCTCCGCTATCTCGCTGGCGCTGGGCTCCCGTTCGAATTCCTGTTCCAATGCGGAATAGGCTTTTCCGATTTTGTTGAGCGCGCCCACGCGATTCAAGGGCAGCCGCACCACCCGGGACTGCTCCGCCAGGGCCTGCAAAATCGACTGGCGAATCCACCACACCGCATAGGAGATGAATTTGAATCCCCGGGTTTCGTCGAACCGTTTGGCAGCCTTGATCAGCCCCAAATTGCCTTCATTGATCAAATCCCCCAGCGAAAGCCCCTGGTTTTGGTACTGCTTTGCCACGCTGACCACGAAACGCAGGTTTGCCTTAGTCAGCTTTTCCAGGGCGTCCTGGTCATTCTGTTTGATGCGCTGCGCCAGCTCGATCTCTTCTTCCGGCGTCAACAAGGGCACTTCCCCGATCTCCTGGAGATACTTATCCAACGATTGGCTTGCACGACTTATGGACCCTCTTGCCATTCTCTGCCAATCCCTCCTATTGATAAAGGTTTAGAGTTTCTGCCATTTTGTCTATTTTATTGTTACTAATAAATCCGTCGCTATTGATACCGATGGGGTTGGAATTGAGTTCCGAGGATAATCGAATCCAGCGATGCAGGAATGCTTCCTTCACCTCTCCCTGCAACGGCAGCGGCCGGAAATCAACCTCCTTGTTATAGACATTAATCGGTATCGCCTGCACCCTGCTAATATCGGCAGATTGCAGGGTAATTCTTAGCAAAATGCTCTCTTTTGCGCTTTCGCTGTAAGAACCGAAGATAAAATTTCCCAGGGAATAGGCGATCAGCCGGTCTTTGTAAAACTCAACCCCTTGCAACACGTGGGGATGGTGCCCCAGGATCAAATCCGCCCCGTGGTCGATGAGCCGGCGGGCGAGGTTAACCTGGTAGGGTTTCGGCGTTTCCATCAGTTCCTGGCCCCAGTGGCAGGAGACGATCACAAAATCGACCGTGCTGTCCAAACGCGCCACGTCGTTGAAAACAAAGTATTCATAAGGAAAACAGGTACCCGCGCTGGTATCCGTCGCCCAGAACTCCTCCGGAAACGTGAGGCTGTAGGACAGGAAGCCGATTTTCTTGCCCTTCACCTCCATAATGGCCGGCTGGCGCGCTTCCTTCCGGTTGCGCCCCGCCCCGGCGTGGCGAATCCCGTGTTGATCCAACAATTCCCGGGTCTGCTGTAAGCAGGATGCCCCAAAATCCATGGTATGGTTATTGGCCATGCTCACCAGGTTAATTTTTCCGGCTAACAACACCTCGATCATTTCCGGCTTCACCCGGAAGGTATATTTCTTGTCGAACGGCGCTCCCCCGCTGCCAAAGGGCGCTTCTAAGTTGGTGAAAAAAATATCCGCCGTTTCGGTATAGTCGGTCAAATACTGGAAGGGATAAGCGAATCCGCTGTCAGGAATGGTTATTTCCGCCCAGGAGCCCAGCATGGTATCCCCGGAGGCAAGAATAATAAAGCTCTCGGCGTTTTCATTCTCTCCCCCGAGTTCAAACAGCAGACCGCTGATAAGAATAAGGATTCCGATGTATCTGCGATAGTAAAAGGGTATCAATCCGTTTTCCTTCAAAGCAGCCCTTTCCCCAAATACGCGCCAGTTTGATGAAATCGCCTTAAAAAGGTTACCGGTTTCCCGGTTTTTTACTGCCGGTTTTTCTGATTTCCGGTTACTCTTCAGCCATTCTTGAAATGGCAGAAAAATTTCATGGCAAAATGATTTTGGGCATTTGGATTATTTTGCCATGGAATCATTTTGCATTATTCTTCCTGAGAAAAGCGCATCGCCTGAATAGTTACTCTTAACTTTGTGAAATCTTAGTGCCTTCATATCTTAGCGGCTGAATAGTAACGATTTCCGATAAAAAGTCATCGGCGCGCTTTCCCGAAACTTGACTTTCTGCCGGGAAAGCGGTTTTTTTAAAGCCGGGTAATTTAACACATTTCGCCGGAAAAATTCCAATAAAAAAATATTAACTGATGTTACGCAGGCCAAAAGAATTCGCCACAGAGTCACAGAGGGCGCAGAGAAAATCCAATATTTATTGTGCCTAAGCCCGCACTGGGAAGCAAATACACTAAAAAAATGATTAAAACTCTGTGTTCTCTGTGTCTCCGTGGCAAACTGCGTAACATCAGATATTAAGATTTTGGGATAACTGGGAAAGCTGCGAATGAAAAGAACGTCTAACTGCTTTGATGATACTCCGTCAACACCACCTCGGTACCGTTCGGGGAGGAGTTGATCGCTACTTCATCGATTAAATTACGCACCAGGAAGATGCCCCGCCCGTTTTGTTTCCAGAGATTTTGAGAATCGGTGGGATTCGCCAATTGATCGGGATCGAACCCCCCGCCCTCATCGATCACGGAAACGATCACACAATTGGGCTCATAACGCACCCGGATGGTCACGGATTTTTGGGGATCGTGCTTATTGGCATGAATGATGGCATTGTTCACCAACTCGGTAATGGCGATGGCCATATTATCGCTTTGATCCTCGGCCAAATTGGCTTTTTTACAGAAGGCGATGGTAAAGTCTTCGACTTTGGGCAAGTTGGCAAACTCACTGGAAATAACCAGCTCTTCCCGGTTTGAATTTATTTTTCGTCTTTCGGCTTTCATCAACGTTTTATAATTTTCCAGGCTATGAGAATATAGATAAAAGATAAGAATAATCAAATACGAATTTTCACACGGAATTACAATACTTATGACGCCTCCGGCAAGACTTCCGCGCTCTCTCAACCGTTTCGACGCCGCCATGATGATCGTGGGAAACATGATCGGCATCGGTATTTTTACCACCACCGGTTTCAATGCCCAATACCTGCACTCCCCGGCGGGATTATTCCTGGTGTGGATTTTGGGCGGGTTGTATGCCTTCTGCGGCGCGTTGACCTACGCGGAGCTTTCCAGCCGCTTTCCCCGCGCCGGGGGAGATTACCTCTTCCTGAAACACGCCTACCACCCCCTGGCAGGTTTTCTGTTCGGCTGGTCCACCTTTACGGTTACTTACAGCGGATCGATTGCCACTATTGCGATTGGCTTTGCCGCATATTTTGTGCGAATTTTGCCGGGCAATTTTCAACAAATGGCGTTACAAATTCCGCTGTCAGGAACGGAGGTTTCCCTCCCGAAGCCGGTCGCGCTGCTGGTAGCATTTTTCTTGACCCTCTTGAACAGCCGCGGCATCCGCAAGGGAGCGGGATTTCAAAACGCGACCACGGTATTGGGAATCATCACCCTCCTGGCGATCATCATTGCCGGGTTTTTATCCGGCAGGGGGAACCCGGCCCACTTCCGGCCTTTTTTTCCCGATCATTTCAACCCGGGAGAGATTTCTTTGTTGGGGGTAGCCCTGGTGGGGGTGCTGTTCACCTATTCCGGCTGGACCGTGCTGGTTTACATCGCCGAAGAGATCAAAAACCCCCGGAGGAATATCCCCGCCGCCATGGGAATGGCGGTAGGGCTGGTGGCAGCGCTCTATATTTTGATGAACGCAGTTTATTTATATGCGCAACCGTTGCGGGAAATGCCCGGCACGGTGGAAATCGGGTATCGCACCATCGCCATCCTGTTTGGCAGGAATACCAGCCTGCTGTTTTCGTTGATCATTATGCTGATGGTACTAAGCTCTCTGAATGCGACCATTCTCTCCGGGGCGCGGGTGTATTTTGCCATGGCCCGGGAAGGTCTTTTTTTTAAACCGGCCGGTCGCTTGCATCCCCAATACCGGGCGCCGGCCAACTCCTTATGGCTCCAGTTCTGCTGGGCGGCGGTCTTGATTTTAGCCGGCACGTTTGACCAGTTGCTCACCTATACGGTATTTGTCATGGTGCTTTTTTCCTTTTTGTCCGGGATCGCCCTCTTTATTCTGCGCCGCAGGGCGGCCCGGGCCGGGGAACCCTCCTCCATCTACCATGCCTGGGGTTACCCGCTTATCCCGCTCATTTACCTGGGGATTTCCGTCTGGTTGATGGCCAATACCCTTTATCATCAACCCCTGGGGGCCCTGGCGGGGGTATTGATTGTATTGAGTGGAACGCCATTCTATTTTTATTGGAAGAAGAACTACCTTGCCCGAGAGCGCATTCACAATTGAGGATCGAAAACGGGCAGTTTGTTCCTGGCTTTTTATCATACACGGATGACGCAGCGTACCTTTTTGATGGGATGACAGGGACCGGTTTTGGCCACGTTCCGCAAGCTGGCAACTTTAAATACAAACTTATCCGCCTCGTTGTTGGCAAGAGAGATGAATCCTCCGACATTAAACATGAAAATGAATCATCCGCCCGGCGATTTCACCGCTGGCGGGAGGAATAATGGTTTCATACAACTTGCGATAAAGAAATTTAAAACGGATTTTTGATAGCAGTTAAAAATAAATTCACTTAACTTGATAAAAGGAATTGAGCGTCGCGGTTTGCATGATGAAAGCCACCTTTTGTTCCTGGATCATCCTTAGCTGGCTGGCGACTCTGCTCGCGGTCCCGCGGTTGAATGCCCAGACGGTTGAATCGCGCATCTCCGGCAGCATCCGCGACGCGGAGACCAGCGAACCCCTGCCCGGCGTGAACGTGCTGGTGCTGGGAACCCGGGAAGGCGCGGCCAGCGAATCCAACGGCCGTTTTGAAGTGCGCATCCCGGAAGGCGTTTATACCCTGCGCTTCGAGATGTTAGGCTATCGCCCTTACCAGGTTGATAACCTCCGGCTGGAAAAAGGCGCAAACCGGGTGTTGAACGTGTTCCTGATCCAGCAGGCGCTGGAATACGGCCGGGCCGTGGATGTGGTGGGGGAGCGGGAGCTATCCCGGGAGCCCTCCGGGAGCGTGATGGAGATTCGCAGCGAGGAGGTGCGGGGGCGAGCCGGGGCGCTGGAAGACGTCACCCGCACTCTGCAAACCCTCCCGGGGGTGGCGGCGGAAGGAGATTTCAGCGGTAAAATGTATGTGCGCGGCGGGCGAGTGGATGAAAACCTGGTGCTGCTGGATCGCATTTACATTTACGAACCCTACCATTTGAACGGGCTGGTCTCCATCTTCAACCCGGAACTGATCAAGGATATTGAATTTTACGCCGGGGGATTTCCCGCCAAATATGGCCAGGCCATGTCCGCGGTGATCGAAGTGTACAACCGTTACGGCCAGCGAGGGCCGCTGCGGGGAAGCGCGGGCATCAGCTTTATCACTTCGGACGCATTGCTGGAAGGCGCATTGCCCGGTTCCCGGGGTTCGTTCCTCTTTTCCGTGCGGGTGAATTATTACGACCGTCTTATGGACTGGCTGAAGCTGCCGGAAACCTATTTCCGCCCCGGTTTTTATGATTACCAGCTAAAATTATTCTACCCGCTCAACCGAAAACATCTATTCGAGATCAACGGCCTGTTTTCCGGCGATCAACTGAAATGGAGCGTGGATAGCGAGGATGAATTCATCGACCTGCCCACCGTATCCGGGAAATTCGTGCGCAAACAGACCCTGGGAATCGGCAATTTAGACTGGAAATGGATTCTCTCCGATAAAACCTTTGTACATACCAATGCGGCCTACACCTATAATTACTTTGATGCCCGCTATCTTTACCCCACCACCCACTGGATCCATTTCGAGGTGGATAATTATGATATTCGCAGCGAATTCACCTTCATCCCCTTTCCCCACCACAAAATCGAGAGCGGCCTCTATCTCCACTGGGTGGACGCCGATTACACGCTCTCCTTTCCGAAAGCCTATTGGGATTTGCTCTACACCACCAACAGCAACACCAGCGTGCGCCTTTCTAACGATTCTACCCTGGTGTCTGCGGATTACCGCAGCGTTTACAAATACGCCGGATGCTATTTGCAAGACCAGTGGGAGGTGGTTCCCGGGAAACTGATTTCTAACTTAGGAATGCGTTTTGAGTACTTGAACGTCACCGGGCAGTTGGTGATCAATCCCCGGCTCGCGCTGGTCTATCACCTCGACGCCCAAACCCTGCTCAAAAGCGCCTGGGGATGGTTCAGCCAGTTCAGCCGCGATCCCCTGGTGTTCGATCCGGCAGTTGGCAATCGCCGCGCCCGGGCGCCCCTGGCGGAGCACTATATCCTGGGCCTGGAACGTCGCTTTAGAAAGAACTACCTGATCCGCGTCGAAGGATATTACAAAAAGCTGAGCGATCTGATCACCACCGATCCACAGATAAATTATGATAACGACGGGAGCGGGTTTTCCTGGGGCGCGGATGCGTTTTTCCAGAAGAAAGTCTCCGGGAGTTGGAGCGGCTGGCTCAGTTATTCCTACAGCGTTTCCCGCCGTAAAGATCACCCCGCCGAGCCATACTACTATCCCTTGCAAGACCAGCGGCACACCCTGTCGTTGGTGGCCAATTATCAGCCCCGGGCGCGCTGGAATATCGGGCTGAAGTGGCAGTTCAACACCGGCAAGCCCTACACCCCCATCGAACAGGTGATCTACCTGCCGGATTCTACCGGGAATGCCATTCCGCTGCCGCTGGAAGGCGCGGTGAACAGCGCCCGCTTCCCGGCTTATTCCCGGATCGATTTTCGCATCGACCGGCAATTGCGAATTTGGGGAAATCCGGCGGAAATTTACTTGGAGGTAATTAACCTGCTCAACCGCAACAACGTCTATGATTACAACTACAACAGCGATTACAGCGAGGTGAAAGCAATCAACCAATTGCCGCGGCTGCCGGTTTTGGGGCTGAAGGTGATGTTTTAACGGTTCTTCATACTTCCCGAATCTATTCTCCCGCCCGCACCGCCCGCACATAAATTTTGCGATTGACCGTGGAAACCAGGCAATTGCCGCCCTCGAAGCTGACCACCCAGGCGTCGGTAGGGTCGTAGGTGTCCGCGGTCCAGATCCAGCGTTGTTTTTGATCGAACAGCGGGTCGAGGTGGAGGGCGCTTGTTTGCTGTCGCGAGGATTCTACCAGGGACATGGCCTCCTCCAGGGTGGGCAGCCGCCAGTCCCGGTATCCTGCGTATTGGCTTGCATTCAATTGGGCGACATAGTTCCTGGCGTTTGGAAGGCTCATCGCTGCGGGGGAACCGGAGCGCTGCCACAGCAAGCCGCTGGCGCGGTCTAACACCGCCAGCCCTTCATTCTGTACCTCAAAATCATTCGCAAAACCGGAAGCTGTTTTATTCCGGATGGAATCGAAGAAGTCCCGTGTCTCGATCATGATTCTCACCGCCTCCTCGCTCAGGTTTTCTCCCGGGCTGGAGCGAAACACGCTCTTATGCTCACATCCGCTGAGCAACAGGATTGCTGCATAAACGAGGATGGGGAATCCTAAAATCGCCGTTTGCCGGAGGTTCATAGCCTGCTCCCTTTAGTATAGAATTCTTGGGTCAGCCATCCCGTAAGGTACGTTCCGGAGAGCGCGGCGTAATTTGCATACGCCGTCCTCCGGGTAGTCGATTTTCATGTTAGAAATTAGCCAATCAGGTTTTAAAAGCAAGCGGATATTGTGCTCATAAAAGTCCCGGCGCTTCGAATTTTTCTGTGAAACTTAAACCCCCAAACGGCGTTTACAAGGTTGTCTCTTAATTATACCTCCTCCTAAAAGCCGCCAATTCCTCGTGAGTTGGCGGCTTATTTTTTCACCCCGATAGCTTGCTATAAGCCATCCCCGACAACTTTCTCCCCCGCGTGGCCGGGCCGCCGGGAGCGCAAAATATTTCCAGGGAGTATTTGTGGCGCGCCCGTTTGGGGATTAAATTGCCGGCTGAATTCAGGTGGAAAGGCCCCGTTTAAAATGTTCGAATACCAGGAAAAGCGCCGTTTTTTTGCCCAAGTTGCCGGGGGGATGGAAGAATTGGGCGCAGAAGAATTAAGCGAGTTGAACGCCCGCAACCTCCGCGCGGCTTACCGGGGGCTTTATTTCGAAGCGGACAACCCCGCCCTATACCGCATCAATTATACCTCGCGCCTGATCACCCGCGTTCTCGCCCCGTTAACCTCTTTTAAATGTTCCGGCACGGATCAGCTTTATCGAAAAGCAAAATCGCTGAACTGGAATGAGTTCCTCAACGCCGACCATACCTTTGCCATCTTCGCCAATGTGGCCAACAGCCGCATAACCCACTCCCGCTACGCCGCGCTGCGCCTGAAAGACGCCATCGCCGATTTTTTCAGCGAACGGTTTAATAGGCGGCCCGGCGTGGATACCGAAGACCCGGGCGTGTGGATCAACCTGCACATCGAAAACGACCGCGCTACTATCAGCCTGGATACCTCCGGCGGCTCCCTGCACCGCCGGGGATACCGTAAAAAAAGCGTGGAAGCCCCCATGCAGGAGACCCTCGCGGCCGCGATCATCCGCCTCTCACAATGGGACGGCTCCCGGCCGCTCTACGATCCCATGTGCGGCTCCGGCACCCTGCTCTGCGAGGCGCTGATGCACTATTGCCAAATTCCCGCCGGTTATTTGCGGAGACGTTTCGGGTTTGAGCTCCTGCCTGATTTTGATCAATCTCTCTGGCAATCCGTAAAAGCACAAGCAGACCGGTGCATCCGCAAGATTCCCGGCGCGGGCAGCGAGGGAGAAATTCCCATCGCCGGGAGCGATATATCTTACAAAGCGATCAGCGCTTCCGCCGCCAATCTTCGTATGTTGCCCTTAGGGGAGCAGGTCAAACTAAAACCGCTGGATTTTCGAAACATTCCCCGGTTGGAGAACACCCTGATTGTGTGCAATCCCCCCTACGGCATCCGCTCGGGAAAGCGGGAGGAGATGGCCGGATTCTATAAAGCTTTCGGCGATTTTTTGAAGCAGCGCTGCCCGGGGGCCGTTGCCTATATCTATTTCGGAGACCGGCAGTGGATTCCTTCCATCGGCCTGCGGCCCTCCTGGAAAAAACCCTTAGTCAACGGCGCCCTGGACGGAAGGCTGGCGCGGTTCGAGATGTATTAACCCCCCGTTTGCCCCTCAACTCCCCGCGGCAAAGGTTCGTCGCCGCAGGCGCTGTGGAACGAGTAGAGAAATGTGATTCCGGGGTATGGGTATAAGGTATAGGGTAGTGGGTCCCTTATACCCTATACCCCTTCACCCCTATTCCCCCCACCCGCCAACCCCTATTTCACCAGCGCCATCCGCTTTGCCAGCACCCGGGTATCCGCCTTCAGGCGGTAAATATACGCGCCGGAAGCGGCCGGGATGCCCTGTTCGTTATGGCCGTCCCAGGAAACTTTGTGCAAACCGGCGGGCAGGTTCTCCGCCAGCAAGGTTTTAACCCTGCGCCCGCTGATGTCAAAAATCTCCAGGGTTACCGACGCTGCTTTTTTCAAAGAAAAGCGAATCTCCGTTCCGGCGTTGAAGGGATTGGGATAATTTTGCAGCAGTTCGGAATCTTGCGGCTGCCCGGCCCCGCCGGCAGCAATGCCGGTGATCTGGCTGAGATCGAACTTGAACATAGAACGCCCGTAAGTGGCCGCCACGAGGGTGCGGGTGGGATGGTGCAGCGCCATATCGGTGACCGGCGCGAGGGGCAGGCCGGCACCGAGGAACTGCCAGTCGCCGCCCAAATCCTGGGTGAAAAACACCCCCACGTCGCTGGCGACAAACAGGGTGGCGCTATCTTGCGGATCGACGATCACGTCGTTCAAAGGCGCTTCCGGCAGGTTGCCGGAAATGTCTTCCCAGGCGCTCCCCGCATTGGTGGTGCGGAAAATATGGGACAGGTACTCATCCCAGCGGTAACCGGAGAGGGTTACATAAGCGGTCTGGGCGTCGAGCGGATCCACCGCCACCCGGGTAATCCAGCGAACCGGCAGATTCTGGGAAATCAACAACCAGCTTCCCCCGCCGTTTTGGGTAACCCACACGTTGCCGTCGTCGGTTCCCGCGTAAATGGTGTTGCCGTCCGCGGGCGCGACGGCAATAGTGGTGATAGTCGCGAACGCCAGATTGCCCGAGGGCGGGCCATTGGATAAATCCGGGCTGATGGGCGCCCAGGAGACCGCCCGGTTGACGGTTTTATTCAACTGCTCGGTGCCGAAATAGAGGATTTGGGGATTGGAGGGATCCATTGCTAAGGGGGAACTCCAGTTGTTGCGGTTTCCAGCCACCCCGTTCAGGGCATAAGTAAACGAAATGCCGCCGTTGGTGGAGCGCCCTAAGCCGCCGTACTGGCTCTCCGCGTACACATAGTTGTTATTGGAGGGATCGACCAGCACGTAGAAGCCGTCCCCGCCGTATATATTTTGCCAGTCGTTCAGCCCGCCGGTGAGGGTGCGGTTGGTGCCGTTATCCTGGGTTCCCCCGTAGAGCCGCTGGGGGAATTGGTAATCGATTTCGCAGGTATAAAATTGAGTGATGGGGAGATTGGGCGATTTGGTGTACGAAGACCCGCCGTTTTGCGAGACGTAAATCCCTCCGTCGTTCCCGGCGACGATGAAGTTGGGATTCTGGGGATGAATATACAACCCGTGCTGGTCCACGTGCATGGAGCCGGAACTGTAGAACCAGCTTTGCCCCCCGTTGGTGGTTTTGTAAACGTCCAGCCCCATGGCGTAGGCAATATTAGGATTGGCGGGATCGACCCGGATGTTGCCGAACCACCAGCCGTAGGAAGCGTAGAAGCCGCCCAGCGCGCCGTCGCTGGTGCGGGCCCAGGAGTCGCCGCCGTTGGTGGTTTTGTACACCCCGGCAAAGTAGCCCACGTTATCGGCGTAAATGGCGTAGAGAACTGCGGGGTTGGAGGCGGAAACCGCGATCCCGATTCGTCCCACCGCCGGGGAATTATTCGGCAGGCCGTTGGTGAGCTCCTGCCAGGTATCCCCCCCGTCGCCGGAGCGGTACAGCCCGCAGGTGAGGCCGCCGTAGGAGCGCCTCTCCGGGCGGCGCACCCGCTCCCACGTGGCGGCGTACACGATATTGGGGGAGGCAGGATTCAGTGCTACGTCCACGCAGCCGGTGGAATCGCTGATAAACAACTTTTGCTCCCAGGTTTGCCCGCCGTCAGTAGAGCGGTAAAGCCCCCGCTGGGGATTATTCCCGAACAGTTTCCCCATCGCCGCCACGTAGATGCGCTGGGGATTCTGCGGATCAACCGCCACCCGGGCGATGTAATGGGTTTCCTCCAGCCCTAAGTGCTCCCAGCTCTGCCCGGCGTCGCCGGAGCGGTAGAGGCCGAAACCGTCATAAGTTTGCGAGCCGCCCCCGGCGTTCACTTCCCCGGTGCCCACGTAAACCACGTTGGGATTGGCGGGATCGAGCGCGATATCGCCGATGGAGAAGCTCAGCGCATCGTCGAAGATCGGGGTCCAGCTCTGCCCTCCGTCCACGGATTTGAAAACTCCCCCGGAAGCCGCCCCGGCGTAGATGGTGTCGAAGCTGGTGGGGCTGAGTTCCACGTCGGAGATGCGCCCCCCGATGTTGGCAGGGCCGGCGGGTGTCCAGGGAGCGCTGCCTGACGCGTTACCACGGGCGGCGCTCTGCGCTTTCATCTCCTGGGCCTGGCGCAGCGCTTCGTGGTAAACCGCGCGGTTGATTTCTCCCTGCGGAAAAGCGCGCTGGGCGAAGAACCAGTCGTTGGGGACTGCTTCCGCATCATTCTTACCCGGGAAAGGTCTGTTAAGAATTCCCGCCACAACCAGTAAACCGGCGATAGCTGCTATAGATAATAATATCCAATATCGTTGAAGCAAGGCCATGAATTCATCCTCCGTTTTGCTGAAATGGTCGAGGATAATATAACCTCTGATCTTTTCAAAGTAAAAAGTTTTCCCGGTTTGCAAGAGGTCATTTTCATTATAAATCTCGCCGGAATTCAGGGGAACTTATTCGGCAGGTTGGGGGAAGGTTTCTATGTATAATGTGCGCCTTGGGATGATCAACGGTTTTAAATGCTCTAAATCCTTCCTCTGTTGCCTCTGTTGCCTCTGTTGCCTCTTGTCATTAGTTTTGCGATTTTTTTAGGCGTCTTGCCGTTTAAAAAAGAACCCACGGCGACCTTTCGATGCTTATATTTAGATAGTCAAATCCACCAAAACATTGGAGGGCCTTGCCGTGGAAA
>WYBG01000218.1 GCA_011526015.1 Deltaproteobacteria bacterium
ACAAAGGCTCTAAGACTTGAGGGTTCACTAAAAAATGTTTAAAATTCTTGGTGAAACTTTGTGATTTAGTGGCTTCGTGGCCAAAGTTTGGACTTTTAAAACAGATTCTAAGAGCGTAATAAATTGCAAAATGGTCGCCGCTATGGATGAATTATTAGAAAAAATCGCCCTTTACATAGAACGGGGCAAAGCGGATTTGAATTCTCCTTTTCCCTCCGATTTGAAGGGGCAGGAAGGCGCCGCCGAACTCACCCAAAAGGCGCTGCAACAAGGGACTTCCCCCGGCCGGGTGCTTAGCCAGGCCTTGATTGCCGGGATGCACCGGGTGGGGGAAAAATTCAGCCGCGGGGAGGCATTTGTGCCGGATTTGCTGATCGCCGCCAAAGCCATGAGCGCGGCTATGGCGCATATCAAGCCGTTTTTTGAAACCGGGGAGGTGCGGCGGAAGGGAACTTTTGTCATCGGCACGGTGGCGGGGGATCTGCACGACATCGGAAAGAACATCGTGCGCATGGTGCTGGAAGGAAACGGTTGGGAAGTTATCGACCTGGGAATCAATGTTTCGGGGGAGAAATTCATGAACGCGGTCGAGCAACATCCCGGCTGCATGGTGGGATTGAGCTCGCTGCTGACCACTACCATGGCCGGCATGGAAAAGACCGTTGCAGAGATCAAAGCAAAGCATCCCGGGATATTGATATTTATCGGCGGCGCGCCGGTTACGAAAAATTTTAGCCAAAAAATCGGGGCGGATGGTTATTTTCCGGATCCGCAGGGCCTGGTGGAGCACCTGGAGCGCATTCACCCTCGTTGAGAGAAAATTGTCAATGCTGTGAACCGGAGAGTGGGAGAAACGGAGAAGAGGCAACCCTACTGATGATGACCGCAAAAGAACGGTTTCTAACAGCGCTGGAGCGCAAAATACCGGACCGCCTGCCGGTAACCACCCACCACGTGATGCCCTACTTTCTGAAAAAGTACCTGAACGGCGTCTCTTGCGAGGAGTTCTTCGACCGTTTCGGCCTTGATCCCATCAACTGGGTGGTGGCGCAGAAACCGGATGAATCCAAAGGGGACTTCTTCGATCCCACCCAGGAAGAGCCGGGCTTTCTGGAACCGCGCCGGGTGTGTTCCGGGAACTGGCGCATCCAGTGGGAAGAGATTCCTGACCAGGAGTACCGAACCGTGCGTTATCACTTCATTACCCCGGAAAAAACCCTCAGCATGGTTTTGCAAAGCAACGATTACACCACCTGGGTTTCGGAGCGCCCCGTCAAAGAGAAATCCGATATCGACATTCTGGCCAAATACCTGCCCGCCCCGCTTTGCGACGCAGCGGAAGTGAATCGCCGCGCGGAGGCTTACGGCCAGCGGGGACTGGTGCGCGGGTTCATCGCCGGGTTTGACGTGTACGGCCAGGCCGGGTGCTGGCAAGACGCCGCGGTGCTCTACGGAATCGAAAATTTGATTATGGAAACGTTCTACGACCCGGAGTGGGTGCACAGCTTCCTGAAAATCCTTTTCGAGCGCAAAAAAACCTACGTGCAGTCCCTTCGCGGGGCGAAATTCGACGTGGTGGAGCACGGCGGGGGCGACGCCTCCTCCACCATCATCTCGCCGCAGATTTTCGAGAACTTTGTCGCCCCTTACGATGCGGAGCTGACCGAACTGGCCCACCTGGCGGGGCAGCGGATTGTGTACCATACCTGCGGGGGCATGATGCCCATCCTGGAACAGGTCGCTGAGTTGAAACCCGACGCCATGGAAACTTTTACCCCCCCGGGTATGGGCGGCGACGCGCAGTTGAAAGAGGCCAAAAAACGCATCGGCGACCGGGTGTGCATGATCGGGGGATTCGACCAGTTCCATTTTTTCAACGAGTGCAGTCCCGCGGAAACCCGCAAGGAAGTGCGGCGCTGCTTCGCGGAAGCGGGGGAGGGGGGAGGCTACATTCTCTCGCCATCGGACCATTTCTTCGACGCCGACCCGGAATTGCTAAACGCTTTTGCAGACGAGGCACGGAACTGCCGCTATGCGCATGGTTAAATTGCTAAATGGTTAAATGGCCGGATGGTTGGTCGGGCTGCATGACCAATTGCACACTGAAGCGTGGCAATCTTAGATTAACGCGCTTTAGCGTGTTTTTCAACAACCTGAATTTCGGGCAATTTGTCATACGCGCCCGGTTGGTCAGTCTTATCATCCAGCCATCTAACAATTTAACCATTGAACCATCCGGCCATTGAACCACCCATCCAAAGAATTAGTTGTCCGTTACCGGAATAAATCTTAAAATGGAATAACCCAAAATACAATTTTAACCATTGGAGGAAAACATGTATGACAAAAAAGCCCACGCCTCTCTCAAGGGGAAAAAGCTCCACCCGGAAAGCTTGATGATGAGCTACGGCTATCGCCCGGACTGGTCCGAAGGGGCCATCAAATGTCCCATTTTCCAGACTTCAACCTTTGTTTTCAAAAGCGCGGAGGAGGGGAAAGCGTTTTTTGAGCTCGCCTATGGGCTGCGGGAGAAAAAGCCCCGGGAAGAGATGGGGTTGATCTACAGCCGCCTGAACAA
>WYBG01000219.1 GCA_011526015.1 Deltaproteobacteria bacterium
CCCTTCGGGGTTACGGGCTGGCAGTGGCTCAAAAAAACTGCGGAGCAGTGACATGTTTATAGAAAACCCTGGCCTGTTTTAGCCAAGAAACCCCGAAGGGGTGGCATGTTACGGCTAAGGTTTACGCTTATACGGAACGCCGGGATGCACTCCTGATTTCTTGCTTGTGCGATATTTTGGTTACACTCAAATAAGATCGAGTGATAGAGTTTTGCATTGAATAACGGAATGGATGGTTGGCCATGAGTTATATCAATACATTTTTGCTAATTAAGGACATGGTAAGCGGGAAAAAGCCGCACGCAAAAGAGCTGCTTGCCGGGGTTGATAAAGAAAAAGTGCTGAAAAGTATTAGAAAGACCAAAGCCGGTCTTCCAAAGCCTTTACAAGTTACCGGGGAACCCGTTGAAGAAGCAAACTATGCAAGATTGCCCCGCTCCGTGAAAGCAAAACTTATGCAGATATATGAAAGGCTGCCCCAATTTCCCGAGGAGCAGTTGCCGCTGCTGCTGGAGTTGAAAGAAAAATATCCCGGCGTCCCGCTAATTCACAATTACCTGGGTTTAGTTTATGCCTATACCGGCCAGATTGAAAAACATTTTCAAACCATCAGTGAAACAGCCGAAAATTTCCCCGGGTATTTATTCGGCAAAATAGCTCTTGCCGAATATTATTTGAATCGGAACGAGCACCAAAAAGTACCGGCGATATTCGATAATAAATTCGAGCTATATCAACACTTTCCACCCAACACCCCGGTATTTCACATTAGCGAAGCGCGCTCTTTTTATTGCGTTACCGGAATTTACTATGCCAGGGCGAACAAACTCCCCCGGGCTTTACTGTGCTATTTCCTCCTGGAAACCATAGATCCGGACCATGCGGCAACCCAAAGATTGGCGGATGAGATAATCCTGAAGGAGATAGACAAGCTGATGCAGAAGATCAAGCCGAAAAAAACGCGGCGATAAACAGGGCTCCAGCTCTATGCGGTGATGAGGGTGGAATTGGCGAATGCAACGAAAGCCAATCACATAATCACCCGGTCAGCCCATCAACAAATCAAGCACTGATCTTATGGATCCCACCTTCAAAGCGCGGTTAGACGAGGCGGTGAAGCTGAAGCAGGCGAAGCAGTTGAACCCGGCCTGGGAGGCTTTCCGCGAGCTGGCGCGAGAAAATCCCGCTTCGGCGTATTTCTGGTCCAACTACGCCCACCTCGCTTTGCTGTTGAAGCGCCTGCCGGAAGCTCGCCAGTTTGCCGAACACGCTCTCAGCCTGGATCCCCATTCCCGTTTTTCCCGCCTTTTTTACGCCGAAATCCTGATCCGCCAAAACGAAGCCGGTCTTGCCTTAGCAATCGTCCGGGAACTGATGGATGAAAAACCGGAAATTCCCCTGTTGAAAAAGCTGCTCAAGGCGCTGAAAACGGAGGAGGCGGCAGCGTTAATCCCCTCCTTTCAGGAGTGGCTGCGGCGCTATCCCGCCCACCCGGAATTACTCTCCACCGCGGCGGAATTTTACCATAAAGCCGGGCAAACCGACCGCGCCATCGCGCTGTACCAGGAAATGTTGCAAAAAGGAGAAGCCTCGGACTTCGCGTATGAACGGTTGATCGCCCTGAAAACCCGGGGACTCTCCAGCGAGGAGAAAATCATGCAATTGGAAGCGATCCTGAAGCTATCCTCCCGCAAAACCAACGTGCACCTGTTAGGCCTGCTGGCCCAGGAATACAAAAAGGTCGGCGAGTGGGATAAGGCGGAGCAAACTTACCGGGAGATTCTGAAACTGGCGCCCCATGATCTCTTTCAAAAAAAGCAATTAGGATTTTTGTATGCCAGGAAAGGAGATTTGGAGCGCACCATCGAGATTCTCAGCGATTGCCTGCTGAATGATCCCGATGATACTTACGTGCGCGCCTCCCTGTTTTCCGCGTTTCAGAAAGCCGGGGCCAAAACCGCGGCGCTGCAATTGATCGAGCAGGTGTTGGCGCGTTACCCGGACCGGAAAAGCTATTTCGGGCTGGGAAAGAAAGTGAAGAAGTGGCCGGGGAAGTGATTCGATGGCTGGGGTGCTTTCTGCGCTATGCGCCCGGCTGCGCACGCTTGAATGCCTGGTGCAACACCTGGGTTGCCAGCGCCCGCGCGAGGCGGCGGGGAAACTCCGCGGAAGCATGAATATCGCTTGCGCTCAAGAATTTTGAGCGCTTGAAATTGTCTCACAAAATTCGTTAAATTCCATTGCAACTAACTTGGTTTTTTGCTTATAACCTTAGCTATATCGGTATATATTCGTTCCCCAAATCAACCTTCGGTACTTTATTTTAGAACACCAGATAAACAAACGGGTAAATAAATGCCTTCTAAGGTCTCGACAAAGAAGAAACCCCAAAAAACAGGCCGTATCAATAACGGTCGAGCAACGAATGATTTAATATTCACGGCTTATCAAGATTCCAATGATCGTGTATTTCCGCATATATTAGAAATTTACGTACCTGAATATGCCCGAATTGCTGACATCACTTATGGCAGGGGAATATTCTGGAAAAATGTCGATCTCTCCAAATATGATTTTTTCCCCAGCGACCTTAAAACTTCCGGTTTGCCGCCGCACTGCAAAGGCGGTATCGACAGCAGAAGATTACCTTATGAAAATGAATCTTTTGATGCCATGGTGTTCGATCCTCCCTATATGCATACTCCCGGGGGAACAGCCCATAACGGGCATCAGAACTTCGAACAATATTACTCCAACAATGCCGAGCAAAATCAGGCAGTAATTGAAGAGATTTAGAAGGAATCAAACGGGAATCCGCCCAAGTATCATGAAGCGATCTTAGATCTTTATTATCGCACCGGCAGAGAAGCCTGGAGAGTTTTAAAAGAAAACGGAATTCTTATCGTTAAGTGCCAGGATGAAGTTTGTGCAAATAAACAAAGATTGACCCACATTGAAATTACCGTAGAATTTGAAAAGTATGGTTTTATTACCGAAGACCTGTTTGTTGTCATCAGAAAAAATAAACCCGGTATATCGCGTTTAATGAATCGCCAGCAGCATGCCCGTAAAAATCACTCTTATTATGGTGTATCGAATACTAAAAGCCAAATCGAACCTTGATGAATTAAAGCATCTGCCACCCTTCGAAGAACTCTGAAAAAGGTTTTACAACCAGAGAGGGAGTTTTGCGATTCACCCTCTTCTCGTTCCGCCAGTCTCCGGCGGAACGCCTTGAGTAACGCTCTGCGTTGCCATAATCATGAATAAAGCCAATGAAATGCGGTCTCTCTTACGCGACGCGGAGCGTGAAACGAGGAGTTATTACCAAACCGTGGTGACGTTAATAAGCCCTTCTTCACCGGCATAATTCCGGGCGCTGGAATAGCGCCAGTGCAGCGGGCCATCCACCAGCCCGCTTTTTACCGGGTTATTGTGCATGTACTCTAATTTTTGGCGCATCATTTCATCGCTTTGAATCAGCTGGGGATGGCTGCCCTCCTGCCAGAGTTGATAAGGGCGGTCGATCCGGTGAGGCATTTTATAATGTTTTAGCTGCCTGAGAACTCTTTGCTCTCCTTTATCGATGAGGTGATCAATAATCTGCCGCGCGGTAAATGACTTGAAATCGCCCATCTCTTTGGGCAAATCCTCCGATGATGCAATCAGGTGAAGATGGTTTACCATAATGACATAACCGTAAAGCGTGAGGCGTTCGTGGGCTTGCAAGAATGCTAAGGAATCCAAAACGATTTGAGCCGCTTCAGGCCGGGTAAAGATAGGGAGCCAGCCGACAATTGTGCAGGTCAGGAAATGGGGCTGCCAGTCTGCGATAACTTTATAGCGGCTCCTGGCCATGGGATTTCTCCTGTACGGAGGAGTTCTACTCGTTCCGCCGGTCTCCGGCAGAACGCCCCGGGTAACGCTCCGCGTTACCGTAATCATCGAGTAAAGCAATAAAGAGTACTCTTTCTCCCTCGCTTGACGCAGAGCGTCTCCCGGTTCTCATTCCACGCGGAGCGTGGAACGAGGGCCTGGCGCGAGGTCAGGCGCGGCGGGCGCGCGCGAATGCCTGGTGCAACACCTGCATTGCCAATACCCGGGCCAGGTGGCGGCGGAACTCCGCGGAGGCGTGAATATCGCTGCCGGGGTCGATGTCAATCGCGGCCGCAGTCTCCGCAGCGGCGCGGATCGCTTCTTCCCCGGGTATTTCCCCGGCGAGCTCCTGCACCGCCTGGCGGGCTTCCACGGGGCCGTCCCCGACGCTCAAAAACACTAACCGGACTTCCCGGCAGCGTTCCTGCTCGTCCAGCGTTACCACCGCGGCTGCGCCGGCCAGGGCGTAATCCCCGTGGCGGCGGGCGACTTCCTTAAACGCCCAGCCGCTGCGTCGCGGCAGGGGCGGAATGAGGATCTCCGTTAGCAACTCTTCCGGTTGCATGGCGGTAGCAAACATCCCTACAAAAAAGTCTCCCGCGGGAATCTCACGTTCTCCCTCCCGGCTGCGCAGTTTGAACCGCGCCTGCAAAGCCAGCATCACTGCCGGCAGTTCCGCGGCCGGGTCGGCGTGGGCAATGCTTCCCCCGAAGGTGCCGCGATTGCGAATCTGGGGATGGGCGACGTGCGGCATGGTCTCGCGGATCAACGGGGCGCGTTCCGCGAAAAGGGGATGGTACTCTCCTTCGCGCTGGCGGGCCATCGCGCCGATGCAAAGTCCCCCCGAATCACCCGGGCGCACGTAGGTCAAACCGGAAACGCGATTGAGATCAATGATCACCGCCGGCTGGGCCAGGCGGAAGTTCATGGTGGGAATGAGGCTTTGGCCCCCGGCTAACAGTTTGGCTTCGTAGCCGTGCTGGGTTAACAGCGCCAAAACCTCTTCCTCGCTGGCGGGCGTGAAATATTTAAAGGGAGCGGGTTTCATCGTCATTCACCATTCTCTATTCTCTATTCTCTATTCACCATTCACCATTCAAACCTGTTAATAGTGAATAGTGAACTGCGAATAGTGAATTTTTAATTGATAGTGGAAAGAATTATCCAGGCCAGGAAAAGAACAATCACTGCTGCCGCGGCAATCCAGATCACCGGGCGGGAGCGGAAGCTTTCCCGGAATACATCTTTGGCGACCGCGCGGGCGAATTCCTCCTGGGTGGGCGCGGTATAGGCCGGCGCTGCCGGGGAATCCCCGGAGATGCGCGCCTGCAAGGCCCGATTGAGCCCCTCCAGCGCCTGGCGGGTCATGCTCCTGCCCACGGTATCCAGCAGCCGCTGCCCCACCCCGGCCAGACGCCCGCCTACCTGGAGCTCCGCCTGGTATTTCATCAATGTGGCGTTCGATTCCGCGGCGATCAATTCCACCTGCACGGCGCCATTTGCAAAACCCTGCGCTCCCTTGCTGTCCACTAACATGGTGTAGCGCTCCGGGGGCTGTTTATCCTTCAGGGCCACTTTGCAGGAGAAAACGCCGTTGACCGGCCCCACCTGAACCCGCATGGCGCTTTCGTACTGGTCCTCCCCGGTTTTTTCTAACTTTTCGGTTCCGGGAAGGGTTTGCGCCAGCACTTCCGGGTCTTGCAGCAACTCCCAAACCCGTTCCCGCGCTCCTTGAAACGTAAATTCGCCTTCGATTTTCATCATTTCCTCACGACGAAAATGGGGGTTTTTACTTTCTGGTTTTTCGCCACGAATTTTCACAAATGAACACGAACAGGTATCTTGATCTTACCTGACCAGTCTTTGAAATTCTAATTTTTCCTTACCAAAATTTAAGATGATGGCTAACCTTAAGCCGGTCGCTTTCAGATAGTTCAATGCTTGTGCCCGGTGAATCCCGATGATTTTTTCAACTGATTTTATCACCAAGATGATCTTCTCCTCCACGAAAATATCAGCGTAGTATTCCCCGACAATTTCTTCCATAAAATAAACCGGAACAGCCGCCTGCTGCCGGGCAAGAATTCCTTCCCGCTTCAAAATAACCATCAAAGCATTTTCATAGACCTTCTCCAAAAAACCATGCCCCAGGTCATTATGTACCTGCATGGCCAGCCCCACGATCTTAAACGATAAATCCTGGTAAAGAATTGTTTCTCCATTCGTGTTCATTGGTGTTCATTCGTGGCTAATACTTATTTCAATGTTTTGCTTCACTCTTTCCCCCAGCAGATCGAACAACCGGTTGGGGCTGAGGGGGATTTCGCAAATCTCCAGATCGTATTCGCGCAGGGCGTTTTCGATGGCCTGCGCAAACAAAGCACCGGTTGGAATGGCCCCCGCTTCCCCCGCTCCTTTTACGCCTAACGGGTTCAAGGGCGAGGGGGTCTCGATATGGGCGTTTTCGATGTTGGGAACTTCGCTGGCGGTGGGCAGCAGATAGTCCATGAACGAGGCGTTCAAAAGCTGGCCGTTGGGAGCGAATACCAACTGCTCATAAAATGCGTTCCCGATTCCCTGCGCTACCCCGCCCTGGATTTGCCCTTCCAAAATCATCGGGTTGATGACTCTTCCGCAGTCGTGAACCACCACGTAGCGTTGGATCTCCACCATCATGGTCAGGGGATCGACTTCCAAAATAAGGGCGTGAACCCCGCTGGCAGTGCAGCCCCGCTCCGGCCCGAAATAGGCGGTGGCTTCCAACCCCGGCTCGCTGCCCGGCTTTACCGCCCCGCGCAGGGGATTCGCCCGCGCGGCCAGATCTCCCAGGGTGATGGCCTTCTGCGGCGCATTTCGCAGATAGACTCGCCCGCCTTCTAAAATCAGCTCCTCTTCGGACGCCTGAAGGATTTCCCCGGCAAGTTTCAAAATCTTGTTCCGCACCATCCGCGCTGCGGCGTGGCAGGCGTTTCCCGCTACCACCGCCCCGCGGCTGGCAAAGGTGCCGGTTCCCCAGTTGAATTCCCGGGTATCGCCGGTGACCACCCGCACGTCTTTCACCTCCACCCCCAATTGCTCCGCCACCACCTGGGCGAACGCGGTAAAGTGCCCCTGCCCCTGGGTTCCCACCCCGGTGGCTAAGCAGACTTTCCCGCTGGCTTCCACGGTGACCCGGGCCCCTTCGTAGGGGCCGATGCCGGTGCCCTCCACGTAAGAAACGATCCCGATCCCCGCCTGTTTTCCTTCCGCGCGCAGGCGCGGCTGCTCCTCGGTGATAAATTTTTCGTAGCCGATCATCTCCATCGCCTTATCCAGCGCCGGGGCGTAATTGCCGCTGTCGTACACCAGGGGAGCAAAATCCTGGTAAATGATCTGGTGGTTGTGAGGAAAATCCCCCGGGGAGAGGTAATTTCTGCGCCGGATTTCCGCCCGGTCGATATTCAGCTCCTTCGCCGCAAAATCCAGCAGCCGCTCCATCACGAACACCCCGTGTTGCCGCCCGGCCCCGCGGTAGGGGGTTACAATCGGCTTATTGGTAAAAACGGCTTTGAATTCACTGTAATAATTCGGCACGTTATAAGGTCCCAGCAGGGTGCACTGGCTGTTGATGGGCACGGTCAAACCATAGGGATCGTACGCGCCGGTGTCGTGCACAAACACGTCTTTCACCCCCAGGATGTGCCCGTCTGCGGTAAGGGCGATTTCAGCCTCGTGAATTTGCCCGCGCTCCTGGGTGGTGGCGAAAAAATTCTCCCAGCGGTCTTCGATCCACTTCACCGGGCGCTTCAACTGCATGGCGATCCAGGGAATGAGCACCTCTTCGGGATAGAACATCATAATTTTGGGGCCGAATCCCCCGCCGATAAAGGGCGCCACCACCCGCACCTGGGATTCCGACAGCCCCAGCATCCGCGCCAGGCCGTTGCGAATGGGAATGGGCGCCTGGGTGGTGTCCCACACGGTTAATTGCTGGCCGGCGGCGTCCCACTGCGCCACCACCCCGCGATTTTCCATGGCCGCCGCGGTGCCGCGGTCATAGAGCAGGCGCTTTTTGATAACCACGTCCGCCCCGGGGAAAACGGAATGATAATCTCCTTTTTCCTGGATCACGTGGGCGGCCAGGTTGGAACTCAGGCCTTCGTGAATCAAAGGAGCGCCGGGTTCCAGGGCTTTCTCCATATCCACTACCGCGTCCAGGGGATCCACTTCCACAATCACGTCCGCAATCGCATCCTCGGCAAGGTAGCGGCTCTCCGCCACGATAGCCGCTACCGCTTCCCCGTAGTGGCGCAGTTTGTCCTTCGCCAGGGGAACCTGGGTGCGTTGGTGAAAGGTCAGCCTTTCAATGGGCGGGGGCGGAACCAGCAAGGGACCGGGCTGCCAGTAGCTGCCCAGGTCTTCGGCAGTAAAAACCGCAATGACCCCGGGACGGCTGCGGGCAGCAGAGGCGTCAACCTTTAAAATCCGGCCGTGGGCATGCTCCCCGCGCACAAATGCGACGTGGAGCATGCCGGGAAGGTGGACGTCATCCGTGAACAAAGCCTGGCCGGTGAGCAGACGCTCGTCTTCGTTGCGGAGAACGGGCTGACCAATGTATGTAGTTCCCATGAGATTGCTCCTGTAGTTATCGCATAGAGCATAGCGCCTGGCGCAAAGCGAAGAAGACATTTTGCACTCTGCCCTTTCCGCCACGCCCTCTACGCTATGCTCTATGCGCTTTGCGCTATACGCTCCGCCGCAATCCGCACTGCCTTCACAATATTCTGGTAGCCGGTGCAGCGGCAGATATTGCCGGACAGCGCCTGGCGGATTTCCGCTTCGGTGGGATCGGGGTTCTCTTGCAAAAACGGGATGAGGGTCATCAAAAACCCGGGGGTGCAAAACCCGCATTGCAACCCGTGCGCTTCCTTAAAAGCCGCCTGCAACGGGTGAAGAGCGCCCGCCTGTTCCGGCGAGGCCATTCCCTCCACGGTTGTGATTTCCTGGCCGTCGGCTTGAACGGCTAACATCAGGCAGGAGCGCACCGCTTCCCCGTTCAATAAAACGGTGCAAGCGCCGCACACCCCATGTTCGCAGCCCACGTGAGTGCCGGTCAATTCCAGCTCGTGGCGCAGAAAATCGCTGAGCAGCAGCCGCGGTTCTACGGCGCGTTCGAACAGTGTATGATTAACCCTGACGGATATATGAAATCGTTCGGCCATTTCTTAACCCGGAAAAATGTTATTGGACCTTATTCATAGCTAAATATTTGATTTTTATGGAAAGATGAATAGCCCCGATCTTCAGATCGGGGACAGCAAATAAGTAAATCTATCCCCTTCCCCGGGGATTTATCCCCGATTGTTGCACCACGGGGGGCTAAAGCCCCGGAAAATTAAGATATGAGGTTAATTTGTGCCCCCCCGATAAATCGGGGGGCTATTCAATCTGCTATAAAACATACG
>WYBG01000220.1 GCA_011526015.1 Deltaproteobacteria bacterium
CGGGCAGCGAAGTCAAGATTCTGACCATTAACGGGCAGCTGGTGCGCACCCTGGATCCTAAAAATTTCAACGAAAACAAGGGAGCGATGGCGCAGTGGGACGGGCGCACCCAGGAAGGAAATTACGTAGCGACCGGGGTGTACCTGTTCCTGATCTCCAATGAAGAAGGGCAGGATACCGCGGGAAAAATCCTGGTGGTCAGGAAGTAGCGCCTTCGCTCAGGCAGCTTCATCGATGCGGGGGTGTAATGCGTAATGCGTAAAACGTAATTTTACGTATTACACCGGTAGTGCTAGTTGATTTAAACCGCGAAAGTACGCGAATAAACGCAAATGACTATGGGATCGATACCAGCCTAAATTAGCGTCAATTCGCAGTTAGACCGAGTGCCCGTTATTAGAACCAGCACTACAGGTATTACGCATTACGCAATACCTGGGCGTAACCCGTTATCGCGCATCGAGTATCGAACATCCAGTATTCTGCACCCGGCATCTCATAATGATGAAATCCAAAGCGATTCTGGTCGATTCCCTTTTCCTGGTTTTCGTGTCCGGGTTGGTTTTTTACGGGTCGCTGGATATTTATTTCCTCAGCGAAAATATCGGCCACATCAAAACCGCTTCGGAAAATTTCCTGGAGCTGGCCTTTACCAATTATTATTTCCGCCCGCTCTATGCGCTCTCGCTGCACCTGGACCACAGGGTATGGGGGGCCGAACCCGCCGGGTACCATCTCACCAATCTGCTGCTGCACACCCTGAACACCCTCCTAAGCTATTTACTGGGACTGCAAATTTTAAAAAACCGCTTTGCCGCACTGATCGGCGCGTTTTTCTTTTTGCTTCATCCCATTCACAGCCTTTCCCTTTTCTGGATATCCGGCAGAACCGATATGCTCTGCGCGGTGTTTTATCTCTCCGGCTTGATCGCGTTTATCCGCTATTTTCAGGAAAAAGAACCGCGATTCCAGGCGCTGGGGGCGGGTTTGTTCGCCCTCTCCATGCTTGCCAAGGAGATGGCGCTCTCCTTTCCCCTCATCATCATCGCCTATGTTCTGGTATTCGACGTTTCCCCGCTCAAAGGCCGGGCGCTGAAAAGCCTGCGGATGAGCGCTCCATACTTTCTGATCCTGCTGGTATTTATCCTGGTGAGAACCATTTTCATTTCCGGGGAGATCGTTTCTACCAAAGACCACGCCGTCCTTGATCCCCTTCAATTGCTAAAAAACAGCGCCGCCTACCTGGGATTGCTGGCCATTCCCGGGGGGCACATCGAAATTGCCCGATTTTTGAAATCCCACCCGGCGCTGTTCATCATCCTCTCCCTTGCCGGCCTGGTAATTTTCCTTTTCTTTCTGAACCGGATACGCAAATCCCCTCCCCTGCTCTTTTGCACCCTCTTCATCCTCATAACCTTGCTCCCGGTGCTGCGGCTGATGATGCGCTGGTATCTTTACATTCCCTCGCTGGGATTTTGCCTGGCGCTGGGATACGCGCTCCAGCGCCTGCAAGAAGCGAAGCGGGGCGGGGCGCGATTATCGTACTTGCTGGCCGGGTTGATCTTTTTCGGCTACGCTTTCTTCATTTTTCAAGAACAGAATCGCTGGGTGCGGGCCGGGCAGTTGTCGCGGGAATTCAGCGGAAAACTCTGCCAGGCGATTATCGAGCACAAAGCGCAAAAATACCTCCTGCTGAGCCTGCCCGGCAAGCTGGAAGAGACCCCGGTGATGCTGCACGGGGTTAACGCTTTTATCAATTTCCGGCTCGCGCAGGATTTCGGGCATCCCGGCGGGGTGGAAATTACCCCCGCGTCTTTCATCTCGTTGCGGAAAGAAACCGACCTGGACCGTTTGATCGTCGGGAAAGCGCGCCCCGGGGAGTACCTGCTTTCGCTGGAGCTTAGCGAATCTTTCTTTGTTTTTCCTTCCCGTAGCGATATTCCCCTGCGGAAATCCGGCTTGCAAGAGGGATTGCTCCTGCAAGAAGAGGCATTCACCCTGCGCATCGAGAGCCTGAACCGCGACCGAGAGGCTGCCAAACTGCACGTGGCCGTCACTGAACCGGGGTTGCCGGTGCTGTATTATTTGAACGGAAATTTCTACCTGGAAGAGAATATTTTCGGGGAAGGCGATTCGGGGGAGTAATCCCTGCCCTTACCGGCAGACAGAGCGAGAAGTGACAGGTAAGATGCGGCAACTCCCCGCTTTTTCCCTTTTACCTTTTGACTTTTGACTTCTCACCCTTCGACAGGCCCAGGGCAGGCTTGCCACTTCTCACTTCTTACTTCTAACTTTTTTATGATTTATGTTTTTCGAGATTGAAAAATAAGAAAAAATTGTTTACTTTCCAGTACTTTAAATTTTGATTGATTAACTGATGTTACGCGGGGTCAAAAAATTTGCCACAGAGCCACAGAGAGCACAGAGAAAATCAAAGATTTATTGAGCCTAAGCCTGCACTGAGAAGTAAAAACACTAAAAAAGTTGATGTAAACTCTGTGTTCTCTGTGTCTCTGTGGCAAAATGCGTAACATCAGTGATTAAGTTACAGCGCAGGTTAGCGAAACTTAAGATGCTTTATCTCCCGTAAATCCGCCTCTCCACGGAGGAATAATGCGGCTGACCATCATCGTAGTCTTATTCATTGCGTATGTTATTTTCCTGATTTTTTTGTTTGTGAAGATCGGCGAGCAGGACACCCCGAGAATCGCGGAACCCTTCATCGAAGACAGCTTGTTAGTTCAAACCAGCGAGGCCGATAATTTGCTGGCAGAGTTCATGCTGGCTTTCAACCAGGGGGATTATGACCGCGCCCGCCAGATTGCCGCCACGCTGCAAGAAAAATATCCCGGCAGCCCCCAGGCGGAGAAAGCCGCCCAGATGCTGGCCGGCCTGAAACCGGAAACCCCTCAACCGGTTGCGTATAAAGCCCCGACGAGCTCCAAACCTAAAACCGCGCCCGCCACCTCCCGCCCGACCACTACTTCCCGGGAACAACCGGCCAGCAAACCGCAAATCGGCGATTTAAGCGCCAAAATCCAGGAAAACGAAGCCCGGCTGCAGGACGCGCTCTCCCGGATGCGCAAAGAGCGCGATGATCGCCAGGGCATTACCTGGTATTTCAATAAGAACGTTTCCCACTACGTTTATAAAAACAGTTTCGAAGCCTATATCGGCCAGAGCGACGCCGGGGAGGTCTGGCTGCGTTTGCGGATTTATTTTACCGGGGAGAACCCCCTCAACATCAATTCCTACCAGGTTTACGCGGACGACCGGGAATACTCGATTTCCACGCTTTACGGGAACATGGAACAGGGAAGCGGCCCGCGCGGCTATTGGGAATGGTACGATATGCAGGTATCTCCCAAAGAGATGAAAGTGATCAACGAAGTGATGATAGCGAACCGCAACGCTGTTCGCTATATCGGGTCCAAGGGCATTTGGGAGCGCGCCATGACCGAGGGCGAAAAATTGCGCCTCACTCACGTGATGGAAGCCTACAACGCCCTGCTGATCCAAAAAGAGCTGCTTTCTGTAAACGTCGTTCCGGGGAATTAATTAGATGGCCGGATGGTTAAATGGGTAAATGGTTGGAGGGTTATTCAACCATCAAGCGTTCAGCACTCTGTCAACACGTTTTTTGTTAAGGGGGTGGGCTGCGAAGCAGTTCCTTCGGAAAAAGAAATAACGTACCAGATTCCCCCCCCTAATTGGCAATTGCCAATTGCCAATTGCCAATGGTCAAATTTGGCAGGTACATTAAATTTTTCCAACCCCCTAATCATAGATCGCCGCCAATCCCCCTCCATTTTTCGCGATGAAAAAAACCGCCCTTTTGATCGGCTACAACGTTGTTGCCGTTATTTTCCTGTTCCTACTATCCGAATTGGCCGTTCGCCTGTTCATCCCGCGGATTCAACCCCAGGGAACCACCCGGGCCATCATCGCCGACAGCTTGTATGGTTCGAGCTACGGGCTTAAGCCGCAGAGCGCGGGGAAGAGCCACGGCGCCCCGGTGGCGGTGGATCGCTATGGTTTCAGAAAATGCGGCGGCAAAATCGACACCTCCAGGGCGAGCTGGCTTTTCCTGGGAGACTCCGTTACCTTCGGCCCGGGCGTGGAGGGCGATTCGACTTTTGCGGGAATCGTGCAAGCCGGTATTGATTCATTGAATATCCTCAATCCCTCCACCAGCGGCTATCACGTCAAGAATTACCGGGACGTTTTTACCGCCCTGGTAATCGAGGCCAGGCATCATCTGGGCATCGAGCGGGTAACGATTTTTTGGTGCTTGAACGACGTTTATACCAACGTGCCCTTCGATGAAATGCCCGGGGGCAAAATTCGTTATATTTTCTCCGATTTTTTAACCTTTGTCAGAAACCATAGCCGGTTGTATCACTTTCTTAAAAGTCTCCTGTTTGACCGCTCAAAAAGCTACTACCTGTTTGACAAACAATTTTATGATCGCGAGAACCCGGAATTTCAACGCGCCGTCGAAACCATCATCGAAATATCCGGTTCATGCCGGCAACGGGGCATTTGGTTCGACCTGTTTTTGCTGCCCTATGAATATCAATTGAGAACGGGGGATTTTGCGCCCCAGGATCTCCTGGAAGAGGTTCTCAAGAATAGCGGAATTCGGATTTGGAGACCGTTTCAAACCAATACAGAAAAATACCCGGATTCAAAAGCGTTTTTCCTCTACGGCGACGGAATTCATTTTTCAAATGAAGGTCACCGCCGGCTCGCCGAATTCATAATGGCGCAGTGAGAAAATCGTAAAAAACGAGGGACGTGGACATGCCCGAAGAAAAGATATTAACCCTTCATCCACGGGGTAAACAGGGCGTCAATATCCAAAGGGATAAATATGACCTCATCAAGGATGCGCTCGTCGAAATCCTCTCAGAAATTGGCGAGATAGCTTTCAGGGATTTGATCAAAGCAGCAGGCCGCCGGTTGAGCGGATCATTCGAGGGAAGCATTTCCTGGTACGTGACTACTGTGAAACTGGACCTGGAAGCGCGTGGAATCCTTCGCCGGGTACCCGGGAAAAAACCCCAGCGCCTGGTCTTGGATAAAAACCGCTTGTGATCATCCGCCGATTTCAGGCCGTTCTTTTATTGCCGGTAGGACGTGGTTCAAACCATTTTAAACGCAGGATGCGCTTGAATAAAACAATCAACAACCCTCCCAGCAGAATCCCCAACAGCCACCCCCCGGCCACGTCCGAGGGATAGTGTACCCCGACGTAAATGCGAGAAAAACCGATCAAAAACGTGAGAATGACCCAAAAAGCAGTCCAGCGCCGGTAAGCGTAACTCATCAGGGTGGCAATGACCGCGGCGTTGGCGGCGTGGGAAGAGGGGAAACCGTAGCGGCTGCCGCAATGCACCAGCAGGCGGAAGCCCTCCAATTCTTTACAGGGGCGGAAATGTTCCGTGAGCGGCTTCAGGATGCCGGCGGAGATTTGGTCCGACAACACGATCCCCAAAATCACCAGCAGCGCCATAATTCGCCCCGCTTTCCCCCCCCGCCACATCAGCCAGGTAAATAAAATAGCGCCGGGCAGGTACCAGGTGTGCTTATCGGTGATCAGCACCATCAAAAAGTCGAAAAAGGAATTTGCCAGGGCGAGGTTCAGGAAGAAGAACAGGCTGCGGTCGGTTGCTTTGAGAAATTCGAAAATTTCGGGCATCACTTGACCAGGTTTAAATAAATATTCTGCGGTTGCAAAGAAGGCAACCTTTTTTGCAAAGTCTGCTTTTTCAGTTGCCTGAATTCGGAAAAGCCGTATATTCACCCGAAAAAAAAATGCAAAAAGGTGATCATGTCTGTTTTCAGCCAATTCGAGCGACAGCTAAACGATTCCGAGCGCCGACTGATAGCAGGTTTAGACAGCCCCTTCAAAATCCAGGCCTTCCTGGATGAGCTTGCCTACAGCGCCGACCCCTTTTACCGCTGCCCCCTGCGGGTGCTGCGGGAGCGCACCGCCCACTGCTTTGACGGGGCCCTGTTTGCCGCCGCAGCCCTGCGCCGCCTGGGTTTCCCGCCCTTGATCCTGGATATGCTTCCCAACCAGCGTGACGACGACCACCTGCTGGCGCTATTTAAAATTGTGGGACACTGGGGCGCAATCGCCAAATCCAATTTCAGCGGGCTGAGGTTTCGCGAGCCGGTTCACCGCACCCTGCGGGAACTGGTGTTGTCCTATTTTGAACAATACTACAACGTGGAAGGCGAAAAAACCCTCCGCGGATATACCCGCCCCCTGAAACTAACCGCTTACGACCGTTTCGGCTGGATGGTCAGCGACGAACCGCTGGAACGCATCGCAAATCGCCTGGATGAAATTCCCCGCTTCCGGCTTCTCAGCGACCGGATGGCTGAGAATCTGGCCCCGGTGGACAGCAGAACTTACCGGGCCGGTATGCTGGGGGTAAACGAAAAAGGACTGTTCCGCCCGGATCAGGGGAAAAGGTAAGAAAATTCTCCGATGCCTGGCACACTGCTCCTCAAATCCATTCTCAAAAATACTTCACCATCAGATCGAGAATCTTTTTCACCGTTTTGGTAAACGGCGGCAGCATCAACTGGATGGGCGTATAACGGCTTTGCTTCAACACCGCGCGCTCGTGGGAAAAGGCCCGGAAGCCGAAAAATCCGTGCGAATTGCCAAATCCGCTGTTGTTAACCCCCCCGAACGGCAGGTTGACGTGCAGGAAATGGAGCATCACGTCGTTGATGCAGGTTCCCCCGGCGGAGGTATGGGAAAGAATCCGGCGAATGTTCTTGCGGCTGCGGCTGAAAATGTACAGCGCCAGCGGTTTCGGCCCGGCGTTGATGGTATTCAATACCTCATCCAGGTTTTGGTAAGGGATCACCGGTAGCAGCGGGCCGAATATCTCCTCTCTCATTACTGACATATCGGAAGTAACGCCGCTGAGCACCGTGGGGGCAAGGTAGCGACCCTGCGGGTCGCTTTTTCCACCGATCTCCACCTTTGCGCCTTGCAAAACTGCCTCCTCGATCATTTTGACCAGCCGGGCGTGGTGCCGATCGCTGATGATCCGGGCGTAGTCCGGGGTGGTGCGGCGGTCTTCTTCGGTTTTGCCGTAATACACCTGAATCTGCTGCTCGAACCGGGCGATGAATTCCGCATATTTGCCCTGGTGAATGAACATATAATCCGGGGCGATACAGGCCTGCCCGTTGTTCAGGTATTTTCCCAGGGCGATTTTCTGCGCCGCTTCGCCGATGCGGGCGGTTTCGTCCACGATTACCGGGGATTTCCCTCCCAATTCCAGGGTAACGGTGGTAAGGTGCTCCGCAGCCGCTCTCATCACGACCTTGCCCACCTGCGGGCTGCCGGTAAAAAAGATATGGTCGAAAGGTTTTTTGAGCAGTTCAGCGGAAACCTCCTTATCGCCTTCGAAAAAAGCGATCTCATTCTCGGGGAACAGCTCCCCGGCCATCTCTTGCATCAGGTGAGAAGTATTGGGGGAATACTCCGAGGGTTTCACCATCATGCAATTCCCGGCGGCGATGGCGGAAACCACCGGCCCGAAGGTCAAATTGAAAGGGAAATTCCAGGGGGAAATAATCAATACCAAACCTTTGGCTTCGAAACGGATGTAGGAAGAGGTGGTAAGCGTCGCCAGGGTGGGTCGCACCTTCTTCGGCTTCATCCACTTTTTGAGATGGCGGATAGCGTGTTTTATCTCCGTGGTCACCGCGTAGATTTCGGTGATGTCAACTTCCGGGGAAGGTTTCTGGAAATCGGCGTACAGGGCTTGATAAATGTGCTCTTTCCGGCGGTGAATCAGGTTCAGCAACGCTTTCAGTTTGGCAATCCGTTCCTTTGCGCCGGTATTGGCGATCTGGTAGCGATTGGCCTGCTGCATGGCGAAAATACGATCAATCCGCGCATCGATTTTCGCCATCTCAGCCCGGGTCGCGGCAGCGACAGGGTTGCTCATGGCATTATCCTTTGGGTTCTTTCGATTTCCTAAGGTGTTATGGTGTTCAACTGTTTTAGTGTTCTCGTATCACAACTGCACCATAACACTAAAACACGTTAACACTCGAAGCACTATAGCACTTGAACACCATAACACCAGAACACTCTTTTAACGGGTATATTCTTTCAAAAATCCTTCGAAGATGGTGCGGTGGGATTCTTCATCGGCCAGCAGGCGCACGCACAAGTCCTGGGTAACGTAATCTTCCCCTTCGCACAGGCCGATGATCTTTTTATATTGAGTAATGGCATCTTTTTCCGCGTCGATGACCCCGCGGATGACGTGCACCACGTCGGTGGTGTCGGGGGCCGGCTGCAGGGTCATTTGCCCGGCTTTGAAGGCCAGGGAGCCGGGGATGACGCCGCCCAGTTCCTTTACCCGTTTGGCAATTTGCTGCGCGTGGCCGATCTCATCCTGCACTTCCGCCAGTAAGGATTTTTTGATCTCTTCCGCCCGCACCCCGTCCAAGTTCACGGAATGGGCGATGTAGTTCATTACCGTTTCGATTTCCGCCCAGTAGGATTTGATCAAACCTTCGATAACGTCATTCTTCTTAGCCATATCGTTTCTCCTTTTTTAGTTTAAATCGACGCTGGAAATTAAGCATTCTCCGCAAAATAAAGTATAGGAAATTAAGTTTTCACTCCAGGAAAAAAGATCACTTGAAAACAGGGAAATCGGGAAATAAATTGTTTTGGGTGATTTCGATTAAAATCAGTAGAAGATACCGTTGCTGAAATTAGTGGAATCGCAAATTTTATGAAAATTCCCCATGCAGAGAATGCAATTGTAGATATTCGCAAGTTGCGGGATTACTGTCTGAATCCTGATCATGATGAGGGTAAACACAAAGCACGTTTTTTTTCAAGATATTGGGTATGGTCGCCGATGACGCCGAAGAATTGCGCAAGGTACTCTTACAGGCCGCTCAAACGCAGGAAGCTCAATTAGGGCGGTATGATGAATATGGACAACGGTATATTATAGATTTTATAATCGAATGGGGCGACAAGCAGGCAATGGTTCGAAGCGCATGGATTATTGAGCATGGGTCTAATACGCCAAGATTAACCACTTGGTAGGTTTAGCACAGATATTTTAAGTAAATAATAATTACAAAACATCAATATTGAAGGGAAGAAATGGCTAAAAACGAAGAAATTATTGTAACAGAACACATTGTAGAAATTCGGCACTTCGCTTGTGGCCGATTCTTAGATGTTCGAGGTAATGTTGCTGATCATATTCTTTCAAATGAACTATTTCCTCATTGGCAAATTGGTGCAAATGTTGTCAATTTTCGCGATGCGCCTGACAAGCCTGTAAAGTTTGGTGCTTTTACTGGCTATAAATCAGCAGGGTTTTATGCGTTTGATCCTGAGACTCGCAATCTATTTCAAGACAAAGCCGGTAAATTTTGGACGGTGCTAATAAAGAATCAATTTTATCCGATCCCAGATATAACTCGATTTGGATGTAGAACCAAAGCATTTCTAAATAGTGATAAATCTTTTGAAGTAATAAATAATTCACTTTATGGAAAATTCTTTTCTACTGAATTTAAGGATCTGATCGGTAAGGAAGTAATTGACTTACAAATAGTTGTAGACTTAATAATAAAAAGTTTTACAGTTAAAATAACATGCGGGCCGATTCATAAAGATGAAGCTCAACGCTATTTTAATTTCAACTCAAAGCATTTCAGCCAAACTGGTATTTATCTTGATATTGATGTATTCAAAACTAATCAAGTAGCGCATAAAGATGTTCCAATTTTGATTAAGCAAGCGATGCAAGTAATATGGGAGAAAATAGATAAAATATCAAAAGGGGTGGGATTATAATGGCGTTTAAACGAGAATATATTGTTTTGGACTTTTGACAAATTGGCTACCTGCTTTAGGGCTAACCGCACCAAAATTTATTATCTTGACCCCCTTTTTTATACTTTGGAGCAAAAAGGGGTTAAAGCTGTAAAGTATAAAAAAGTCACCA
>WYBG01000221.1 GCA_011526015.1 Deltaproteobacteria bacterium
CTAAGAGCGTGTTTGAAAATTCAGTTCAGTACCCCAAAATCGTTCCAATGGCACACGGATAACACGGATGACGCGGATTTACACAGATTTTTTTAGCAATATTCTTTGATTTATCTGCGAATATCCGTGCCATCCGCGTCATCCGTGTTCTATCTTTTGGCAGTAAACGGCTGCAAGAGATTTTTCAAACACGCTCTAACACCAGAACACCTGAACACAATGAGGAAAGGTGCAACGGTTAACCCTCAATGAACATAGCAACCTCCCGACATGCTCGATAAGCTCAAGCGAACCGTAAAACATTCCGCGATTTTTGCCCTGGGTAAAATCGGCGCCAAATTAGTGGGCTTCATCCTGCTCCCCATCTATACCCGGGAATTGTCCACCGCCCAGTACGGCATACTGGCATTGTTGGAAATGGCCGATTTACTGGGAGGGCACGTGTTATCCCTCTCGTTGCAAAACGCGCTGTTTCGCTGGTATGCTCTCGCGGAAAACGAAGACAAAAAAGGCAGTTACGTTTTTACGCTCGCGGTTTTCCTGTTGGGAGTAAGCCTGCTCAGCTTGCTGCTGGCGCTGCCCGGGCGGGCCTATATTTCGCAGTTTCTATTCGAGACCCCGGAGTACGGCGCGTATATCGTTTACCTGTTGATTTCCATCATTTTTCAAAATCTGGGAAGAATTCCTTTCACATTGCTGCGCATCGAAGAGAAGTCGCTCCGGTTTGCCGTTCTGGTGGGGCTTCAGTTTGCAGTCAGCCTGGTGCTGAATATCTATTTTGTGGCGTTCTTGAAGTGGGGCATCGAGGGCGTTTTACTGGCCCAGGTGCTCAGCAGCGGGGCGGTTTTAGCGGCGCTGCTGCCCTATTCGCTGAAACGAATGCGCCTCCGCTTCGAAGGCCGGGAGTTGAAGGAGATGCTCTCTTACAGTTACCCGATCATGTTTGCGGCCATCGCGGCAACGGTGTTGAGCTTGGGAGACCGTTTTTTGCTCACCCGGCTTTCTACTCTTTCGGAAGTGGGGTTGTACTCCCTGGGTTACAAATTTACCAACATCATCAAGGTATTTATTATTGATTCTTTCCTGTTGGGGCTGCCGATCATCGGCTGGCAGGTAGTGCGGGAAGATCAGCAGCCGCAGCGGTTTTTTTCCAAAACCCTCACCTATTTTGTGTTTTTCCTGCTCTGGCTGGGCTTGATCCTTTGCGCGTATGCCAAAGGCATCATACACCTGTTCGCCGCGGATTCCGCGTATTGGGACGCCTACCGGGTGGTGCCCTTCCTGGCCGTTGGCGCGGTGTTGATGGGAATCCAGCGGGTATTCTTCTTCCAGTTGGAAATTCCCCGGAAGACCCGTTACATCCCCCTCATCGTGGGGGGGGCCGCGCTCCTCAACGTGGCATTGAACCTGATCCTGATCCCATCTTTTGAGATGATGGGCGCCGCTTATGCCAACGTGCTCTCCAACCTGGCCACGGTACTGGCGGCCTATTACGTGGTGCAAAAGTTTTACCCGGTCAAGTATGAGCTCAAGCGCGTGGCGGTGCTCTTCGCCGTCGCCGCAGCTTTGTATTTGATGACCCTGCCGTTCGACCATTTCTCTCTGGTGGAGCGGATGATCTATAAGGGCATGGTGATCCTCAGCTTCCCCTTGGTGTTGTACCTGCTGAGATTTTATGAGCCGGTGGAGATTGACCGGCTGCGGGGATCATTAAAAAAATGGTCTCGAAAAATCAAGTGGTTGGTTAAATCGGGAAGTTGATTTGTTATCTTAACGGAGATTTAAAGAGGTTTTTGAGTATGTGCGGCATTTGCGGCGTGTATGAAAAAAATCGCGATAACCGCCCCCTGGTGGAGCGGATGAACGAAATCCTGGCGCACCGCGGGCCGGATGCCTCCAGCGCTCACCAATCCGGCGACGTCTGCCTGGGGCATCGGCGGCTGAGCATCATCGACCTCTCCACCGGCGGCCAGCCCATGTTCAACGCGGAGAAATCCCTGGCCATTGTCTTCAACGGGGAAATCTACAATTACCGGGAGCTGCGCGAAGAATTGCGGCAAAAGGGTGTTGGCTTTGCCACCCAATCGGACACGGAAGTGATCCTGAAATTGTATGAAGCGCAGGGGGTGGAATCCTTCCGGCGTCTCAACGGCATCTTCGCCTTCGCGATTTTGGATGAACGGGGCGGCGGAGCCAAATTGGTGCTGGCGCGCGACCATTTCGGCGTAAAGCCGCTGCACTACTACGCCCGGGAGGGCCGATTCATCTTCGCCTCGGAGCAGAAAGCGATTTTGCTCCACCCCAGCGTGGAGCGGGCGCTCAACCGCCAGTCCCTGCACTATCACCTCAACCTGCGCTACACCCAATCCGACGAAACCCTCTTTGCCGGAATTTACCGCCTGCCCCCGGCGCACTACATGATCGTGGAAGCGGGGCAAATCAAAGAAATTGCCCCCTATTACCATTTGGAATACGAACTCGATCACCGGAAAAGCGAGGCGGAGTGGCTGGAACTGATCCCGCAATACCTCAAGCAGGCGGTGCAGCGCCAGCTGGTCAGCGACGTGCCCATCGGGGTGTACCTTTCCGGGGGGATGGATTCCAGCTCCATCGTGGCGATGATGCGGGAAGCCGGGGTGGAGAAGATCAACACCTTCACCCTGGGCTTCAACGAGCCGACCGACGAGTTGGACGACGCCCGGCTGGTGGCCGATTACTACCAGACCGATCATCACATCCTGCGCATGGATTTGAATCCCATGCGCCTGCTGCCGGAAGTGGTCTGGCACGCCGAGGAGCCGAAAATCAACCTCCTGCAAGGGTTTTTGATGTCGCAGTTCGTCTCGCAACACCTCAAAGTGGTGTTGGGCGGGCTGGGCGGCGACGAGCTGTTCGCGGGCTACGACATTCACCGCTACATTTACCCCCTCAACGCCCTGCACCGGGCGGTTCCGCGAAAGTTGGAGGAGGCGGTTTTCTCCAAAATCAGCTCCCTGGGTTACAAGCTGCAAACCGTTTTGGGGAAGATGGCCTGGGATGAATACCGGCGCGGGGCGCAGATGCTGCTGGCGACCGGGAACGTCGCCAAATTCTACCTGATTTTGCGCAACACCTGGGATTTCGATGCCGGCTACTGGCGGCAGATCTACGCCCCCCAATTCCTCCGCGAACCGCTAAAGCCGGTGCTGAGCGAATTCGAACCCTTTTTCCGCAACAACGGCGACCTGACCGCCCTCGACCGGGTGTACCGGGCGGAATTCCACAGCAAGATGGTCAACGATTACCTGCTCACCGAAGACCGTATGTCCATGTCGCACTCCGTGGAAGAGCGGGTTCCCTTCCTGGATCTGGATCTGGTGCAATTGGGATTCTCCATTCCCACCCGACTGAAGATGCGCGGCAACCGCACCAAGTACCTGCTGCGCAAGGCCATGGCGCCTTATCTTCCCCCCAAAATTCTGAACAAGAAAAAATGGGGCTTCACCTTCAATCCCTATTTGCAGTACCAAAAAGATTTGAAAGCGACTGCGGAGCGCATCCTTACCCGGGAGCGCGTCGAGCGCGACGGCATCTTCAACTACGAATATATCCGCGCCATTTTCGACGCCCCGCCCCATCCGCGGATGCGCTGGCATTACAATTATATCTGGGTGCTCACCGGCTTTTATATCTGGAAGCGGATGTATTTGGAGAGCAACGGTTTCCAGAAAAGAGACTTCGAATTAGAAAGTTTTTATTGAACCACAGAGCCACAAATGTGCCTCTGTGTCTCTGTGATGAATTTAAGTTTAATGGGCTTACCATGAAAAAAGTCCTGATCATCGCTTATTACTGGCCGCCGGCGGGGGGGCCGGGGGTGCAGCGGGTGCTGCGCTTTGTCAATTACCTCCCCCAATTCGGCTGGCAGCCGGTGGTTTTGACCGTGGAAAAGGGCGATTATCCCGCGATTGACGAGAGTTTGCTGGATAAAATCCCTCCGGAATGCAAAGTGTATAAAACCCCGATCCTGGAACCGCACCGGCTCTACCGCAAATTCACCGGCAAAGCGCGGGATGAAAAATTACCCACCTACGTGCTCACCCCCAAAAGCGGCGACAGCCTCAAAGACCGCTTCGCCAAATGGGTGCGCCGCAACGTTTTTATCCCCGATTCCCGGATCGGCTGGATTCCCGGGGCGGTCAAAGCGGGGCGGGAAATTCTGCAATCCGAATCCATCGACTTGATTTTTTCCTCCTCCCCGCCCCACTCCGTGCAACTCATCGCCAAAAAGCTGGCCTGCCGGAGCGGTAAAAAATGGATCGCCGATTTCCGCGACCCCTGGAGCGAGGCGTTTTGGGCGAAGGACCTCCCCAAAACCGCGCTATCGAGGTGGATCGACCTCTCCCTGGAAAAATCGGTGCTGCGCGCCGCGGATGCGGTTACCACGGTCAGCGAGGGAGTGGCGAAGATGTTCGCCGCCAGGGCGGAGAACCGCTACCGGATCATTCAGAACGGCTTCGAGCCCCCGGAAATTCACAAAAACCGTAGCGAGACCTTCCGGATTATGTTTAGCGGGCATTTGAGCAAGCACCAGCCCCCCGGGGCGCTGTTCCGGGCGGTGGATTTGCTGCCGGAGGCGCTGAAGGCGAAAACCGAGATCGTCTTCGTGGGTAACGTGTTCGAGGGATTCGAGGAAATTTTTCAACAGTACCGCCATTTGAATATTCAGCGCAAACCCTACCTGCCTTACCGGGAGCTGATGCAATACGGCCAGGGCGTGGCGGTTTTATTCAATCCCATTGTGCGCATCGATTACGCGGAGAGTATCGTGGGAGCCAAATTGTACGACTACCTGGCGCTGCGCAAGCCCATCCTGGCCCTGGGCGACCGCCCCGGCATTTCCGAAGCGATTTTGCAGGGGACCGGCAGCGGGAAGGTCCTCGCTTACGAAGACATTGAAGGGATCGCCGGATTTCTGCGGGAACAGTACCGGCTTTGGGAAAGAGAAGGATACATCCTGCTGGACAACGAGGCCCGGTTGGCGCCTTACACCACCCGGTATAACGTGGAAGAGCTGGTGAGATTATTCGAAGATATCCTCGCTTCCCGCGAAGGATCGGTAAAAAAATAACTTGTTAATGGTGCAAAATGAATTTTGCACTCCTGCTTCAAGCTAATCAATTTTCCCGGCCGGGGGCACCTGGGCGGTCAGGCTTCCTAAGATCAGCGGCGCGGAAGCGCCGATATTGACGGCAATAATCGGCTGCATGTCCACCCCGCTGGCTAAATAAATGCAAACCAGCGCCCC
>WYBG01000222.1 GCA_011526015.1 Deltaproteobacteria bacterium
ATTCACCATTCACCCCTTCTTGTTTTAACTTCGCGCTTTTTTTACCGCCAAACAATGACTTTGGTTAGGTTTAAAGATGATTTATGTCAAGTTTTGGGGGGCGCTGTTCCCTTGCAGCCTGAGAGGATGTTTGGGAAATATGATTTTTTGCCACAAAGCCACAAAGCCTCAAAGAAATCACAAAAGTCCTTATTCATAGATAAGCGTATGTCTTATAGCAGATTGAATAGCCCCCCGATTTATCGGGGGGGGGCACAAATTAACCTCATATCTTAATTTTCCGGGGCTTTAGCCCCCCGTGGTGCAACAATCGGGGATAAATCCCCGGGGAAGTGGATAGATTTACTTATTTGCTGTCCCCGATCTGAAGATCGGGGCTATTCATCTTTCCATAAAAATCAAATATTTAGCTATGAATAAGGTCTAAAGAAATATCATTAAACTTCGTGAAAACTTGGCGTCTTCGTGGCACATGTTTCGATTTTTCAAACACGCTCTAAAAAAAACAGCGCCGGCCTCCGAAGAGGCCGACGCTGGGGGTTTGGTGGGAGGGGGAGAGGAGATGAATGAGACCGACTCGAGGTCTCATGCTTTCGATTTCACGCCTCACGCTTCACGTGTTACATCCCGCAATACGTGAAACGTGACTCGTGAAAAAACATTCTGAATTATTGAATTGATATCACCTCGATGGATTTGAAGCGTGTCGGGTTACCGTTGTAAGCCGCCGGTTTGAAGCGGTATTTTTTGAAAGCCTCGGTCGCCAGCCGGTTCAATCGCTCGTCGTCTGCCGGGGAAAGAAGGCTCACCGTTTCAACCTGCCCGTCGATACCCACAATACACTCACCCAGGATCATGGTCATTTCTTTGGATTTGTAATCCGCCGGAAGATCGAGCTTTTCGCGGTGGAGATATTCTTTCTTGCCTCCGTCTAAGAGGGTCTCCTCCACCGGTTTGGACGGTTCTGAAGAGGGTGAGACGCTGCCGCCCAGGGATACCAGGGAAATTCCCAGCTCCTCTTCCCACTTCGATCCGGCATTGGCCGGGGAAGGCCCCAGTCCCGCGGAAACCGCGGTGATCTGCGACTGGCCGGCCGGGTTGCCCTGTTTTACGGTAGAGTTTTCCGACGCTCCCTGGTTGAGCGTTTCGATCTGCCGGGAAATTTCTTTGAGCTTGGTCCGCTCCTGCTGAATCTGGTTTTTGAGGCGGTATTTTTCCCGCTGGAGATTTTTCAACTCGTTTTTAGCGGCTTCCAACCCGCTCATGTCGTCGAGCATTCCATAAACGTATTTCAACTTCAAGGCCCGGTCCAGCGCGTTTGCCACCACGGGATCGCCGGGTTTGACGGCCAGGATATTCTGGTAAAAAGTGACCGCCGCGTCGTATTGATCCTCGTCGAAGGCTATTTCCGCCTGCTGGTAGAAATGATCTAACATGCGGTTGCGCAATTCCATCGCGGGGGTAAACCCGGGATCGTTTTGCAGGATTTCGACAATGTACTGATTCGCGTTATCCTCCGCCGGCTCCAGGTAACGCCCGGAGTTGAAAGCATCCGCGGCTTTTTTCATCAGATCGTAGAGAAAAATCTGTTTTTCAAGACGCTCCCGGTCCAGCGCCCGGATGTGCTCCATGCGCTCCTTAACCAGGGAAATCTCCGCGCCCCGGGGAAATTGTTTTTCATATTGAAAGTAAAGCGCCCTGGCCGCGTCGTATTGCGAGGCGTTGAATAACACCTCGGCGCGGGAGAGCAGGGATTTTCGCTGGAAATCCGGGTAGTATAACACATACCCGGCCGCCAATGCGCCGACTAACAGCAGCACCGCGACAATGACATAGACCCCGGAACGCCGCCCGGCGCGGGCCGGTTTCTCGATCCCCGGCTGGAACGGTTTTGCAGACGTGGGTATTTTCTGATCCCGAAGCGGGGCAGCAGGCGGCGTCTGGGCTTTCGCAGAGGCTTTTGCGCGCCGCTCTTTCCGGGCCGTGCGCCATAAATCAAGCTCTTTTTCGATCACCGCCATCAGCGACCCGGCCTGCCGCGGGGGGGAATTCTTCACTTTGGCTGCTTTCGGAGAAGTCGTTTTCGCAGATTTCTCCGGCTGCGGGCGCCGGGGTGGCTCTTCCGGGCGGCTGGCGGTGGCGGCGGAAGCGGAACCATTCTTACCCGTCCCGGCGGAAGAATTTGTCCCCGGCTGCAGCAACTCGGAAAGCCGTTTCAAGTCGATTTCCGGCGCGCCCGGAGTCTTCTGCGCCGCGGGGGTGGGCGGTTTTAACGATTCCGGGGCCGGTTTCAGGGGAGGTTTCTGGCCCGGCTGCCGGGATGCCGGGGCCTGGAACGAGTCGAGATTTTTCTGAACAGTATTGGAGACCCCCACCGGCTGCGGCGCCCTGGCAGCCTTGCTTATCAACAGATCCAGCCGGACAGTGCTTTCGATCCCGTGCATCGGGCAGATGCGCGAAGGTAATTTCCGCTTGCAGCGCTTGCAATAATATTTCGCTTGCGGTTCTGTAGAATCGGATAACAGGTTGCCACAATGAGGGCATTTCTGATATTGGTCGCTGACGTATTCTGCACACTGGCGGCAAAACATCTTTAAAACTCCCTTTGAATTATCTTTTAAAACTCATCTGCTCATAACCCGCCCGGGAAAACCGGAAAAGCACAAATTTTTCACATCAAAATCGGGCGAACACCTGCCCTCATTCTTATCGGCTATTACGCTGGAAAGATTAAACCATTATCCACAATGGTTGACGCGGGTTGTAACAGATCGCTTCTTCTTCCTTGATCAAACTTACATTTATTTTTAAAGCAAGTCGCGTTCCAAAAATTGGCGGGCGCTCCCAAAACCGCCCCCGGCGCGCCCGGGCGTGATTCCGCGAAATCCCCGGAAACCGCACCATATCGTAAAATAGCGAAAAAAAATCTACCGAAAATTACCCTTGAAAAACGGCAATTTCCGGCCTAACTTGGGTTCAAAAAACCACGGGGGAAATCATGCGCCTGGTTTTACTCTCCATAATGTGTGCTATTTTGATACAATTTAGCGTGAACGCCCAGGAGTATTACAAATTGTATTTCGCCGCGGAGGGGATTTACAAAGTGACCGGCCAGGAGTTGGCCGACGCCGGCATCCCGATTTCCCAAATCCAGCCGCAGACCCTCCAGCTTTTCTCCGACGGGCAGAATATTCTCCCCTACTCCACCGCGGAGCCGGAACCGCAGCTTCAGGAAGTTGCGATTATCGTGGAAGACGGCGGCGACGGGCAGCTCGATCCCCAGGATTACTTGCAGTTTTACGGGCAGTCGCTCAACCGCTTCGAGTGGGACGCCGGCGCGGCGGATTTCCGCTTCCGCAGCAGCCCGTACGATACCCTGGCTTGCTACTGGCTGCGCTGGAACGTGGAGCCGGGCAAGCGCAGCGCTGTGAAAAACGGCTCGCCGGTGAGCGGGGGCGCTATGTTGCGCGATGCGTTTACCGATCGCCTGCGCCTGGAAGAGGATCATTTTAACGCCATCAAATCCGGCCTGATCTGGAGTTGGAATCTTTTCGGGCAGAATAATGCCTTCGAGCACTCCTTTGAATTGAGCGGGGTGGCCGGGACAGAAGCGCTGGCAACCGCGCGGCTGGTCAGGTTATCATTTCACTACTCCCCCCAGCCGGGCACTATGTTTTTCTCGCTGAACAATCTTCCCATGGGCACGGCCACACTAAGCAAGACCTTAACGGCGACGGTTCCGATTTACGAGGGGACGAATTCTTTGCAGGCCTATTACGTCCCATCCGTTCCCCAGGATACCCTGGAGCAAAGCGGCTTCGACTGGCTGGAACTGGCTTATCCCCGCTACACGCAGCTTGCCGGGGAGGAAATGAAGATATTCATCGCGCCCACCTCGGGTATTTTTCATACCAAATACCGCAGCGGCGGCGACCCGGTGGATATCTTCGAGGTCAGCGATCCCTTCAACGCGCGGCAGATTTTCACCGATAACGATTCCCTGTTCGAAGATACCCTGGCCGCGGAGCACAAAATTTACTGGCTCAATCGTGAAAATTTTGCCCACTCGCTCGCCAGCATCCAGCCGGGGCAGCGGAACATTTTCTCCCCCGCGGAGGGGGCGAATTACCTGATCATCACCCGGCGGGAAACCGAACCGCTGCTGCAACCATTGAAAGCGCACCGGGAGGCGTACAATAATTTCGCGGTAAAAATCGCGGCGGTGGAGGATATTTTCGATGAATTCGGCTTTGGGCGGCAGGATCCCACCGCCATCCGCAATTTCATCAAATTTGCCCACGCCAACTGGAATCCCCAGCCGCAATACATCCTCTTAGCCGGGAACGGGTACTACGATTACCGCAATTTGAGCGGGGAGTACCCGGTTAACTGGGTTCCGGCGTTCGAGATCTCCGGGAACGATAACATTACTTCCCGTGCCGTCGATGATTTCTACGTGGACCTCAGCTTTAGCGACGAGCCGGGCTTTCCGCCCTTCCCGCAGCCTTTCGGGAGCGATTTTATTGCCGGGCTTCGGGAAGGCAATATTGAAAGGGGAGATGCCAATAACCTGGAGACGATCTTCCAGAATTTTAATAATATCGTTCCCCAAATCCCCATCGGGCGCTTCCCCGCGGATACCCCGGAAGAGCTAACCGCCCTGGTGGAAAAGACCATCCGCAGCGAACTGAATTATGAGCCGGGGCTGTGGCGGCTGAGCGCGCTGCTGATTGCGGATGATGAATTCCGGGGGTCAGGCGGCGGCAATGAATTCTTCCATTTAGAGCAAACGGAGAATCTCGCCAATAACACATTTCCTTCAGAACTGCGAATTTTTAAGCTGTATGAAAGAGAATATCCCTTTGCCGGCAACGAAAAACCGGCTGCCACCCGGCAGTTGATCAACTGGTTCAACCTGGGAAACCGG
>WYBG01000223.1 GCA_011526015.1 Deltaproteobacteria bacterium
TATGCGCACCCAGGAACTGAGATATTTTATAGACTCCCGCTTTCGCGGGAGTGACATGAAAAGCACGTAAATTGTCATTCCCGCGAAAACGGGAATCCATGACAGGGTGACTTTTGCGCCATTGCCATTTTTCCTTTCGACCGTACTTATAAACAATGTTTGTGCCAAACTCATATTAAAAATTTTAAGAACCTGTAATTTTTGAAATTAAGACGAATTCAAGCGTAACAAGGCTCCTCAAGTGTATTCGGAAACTTTTTCACCTTCTCGGACAGGGGCTGGCAGGGATGCAGCAAACACTTCCGGGGAGTGGCAAAAATTGGCGGATAGACTGACAAATTTTCGGAGGGGGGACTATACGATAAGAAGGTATCTCAAATAGCCGGGTTAAACCTGAACCCCAGCCTCAAAAGAGGTAGTACTAAACAATTAATGCTGATCCCAATTCCGCGACTTCGGCTATGTCATTCCCGCGAAAGCGGGAATCCACTATTTCTGCTGAGTTTATGGATTCCCACTCCCCGTATTCACGGGGACAAGCTTCGTGGGAATGACACCATACCCTTCTTTAAACAGCATTAATCGTTTAGGACTACCCAAAAGAAAATCACATTAACGGATAAATACTCCATTCGCACCGGAATTCGAATTGGGCCAGAATCGCATACCTTATCCTTTGTCCTTTTTTTCTTGAACGCGCTTGATCACCTCCCCGGCAAATGCGAGCATCTTGCGGTAGTGGGAGCCTTCCCAATAGATCTTTCCGCAGCCCTGGCACCGGTAGAATTGCCGGTAAAACTTCCCGGTGTTGGGCATTAGTTGCCCGGCAATCGCTTCTTTTTCCACTGCGGCAATTTCGGCGTTACATTCCAGGCAGCGGGTAAATGGCCGTACCAGGGAAGCAAGATCGAAGCGGGCCAGCACTTCCTCCACTTGCTCGCGGGGCTGCTGGGAGCGCAGCCAGTATCCCCGGGTTACCTGCCTGTTTTTCAGCAAACCCCGGTCGCGGGTTAAAACGATTCGCTGCTCCGCAGCGGCAATCTCGATAATCTCCCGGTCCACGTAGTAATTAGCGTAGCGGGCATCGAATCCCAACAGGCGCAGCCGCCGGGCCAGTTTCCCCAGGTGGACGTCCAGGATGAACCGGGGATTGCGCAGCGGTTTTTCCCGCAAACGGGTAACTTCGGAAATATCCAGCGCTTCAAAAACCGGGTACACCGCCACCCCGTCGCCATCCTGCAACGGGTAGCTAAAATCCACCGGCCGGCCATTCACCAAAATCATATCCACCTCCGGGTGGGGAACCCCTAACGCTTCGATGGCATCTTTTATCCCCGGCCGGCCTTTGAAGGGGTACTCAAACGCAATCTTGCGCTTTTCCGGGGGCAGGAAATCGTTCAGTTCTTCATAAAAGCGGAACCGGGCAATTTTGGTTTTCATTCAAGGGCCGAGTTGTTTCTTCATTTTCGGCAATTCCAGGGGCAGCTTATATCGCCGCACCCCGTCATAGCGGAACAGCGCATTCGCCACTGCCGCGGCGGTGGGCACCAGCCCGATCTCTCCTACTCCCTTTGCGCCGTACGGCCCGTGCGGATCCGGCACTTCCACCCCGATCACCACCAACTTCGGCATCTCTTTAGCGCGCAGAATGCCGCACTTGCGCAGGCGGGTGGATTTGGGAACGCCCTTTTCCTGCTCGAAATTTTCGCTGATGGCATAGCCTAAACCCATGTGCAGGGAGCCTTCGATCTGCCCCTCGAACAGGGTCGGGTTGATGATCCGCCCGGCGTCGTGCGCGGCGTACAGCGTCGAGATCTGCCCCGCTTCATCCAGCACCGCCAACTGGGTGGCGTAGCTGTAGGAATAATGGGTCTGAATGCGCCGGGGATCGGTTTCCTTGCCCGCTTTAGTAGTCCAGTCGCAGGCCCAGTGACCTTCATAGACCCTTCCCGCCAGATCCGCCAGGGAAGCATTTTGCAGGTCTTTTTTCAATCCCGCGCAGGCGTCGATCACCGCGTTTCCGATGAGGGAGGTAGCCCGGGAGGCCGTGGTCATGCCCGCGGGCGCGTTGGCCGGGGTTTCCACCCGCACCTCCACAATATCGGGCGGCAGGCCGGTTTCCTGGCAGAAAAACTGCACCGCCATGGTATGGCAGCCCTGGCCCATCTCGGTCCAGCCGTGGTGGATCAGCACTTTCTGCGGGGATTTGATCACGATTTTCACCCGCCCTTCATCCACCATACCGTTGCCGATGCCGGTATTTTTAATTCCGCAGGCGATCCCGGCGTATTGGGCGGCGTAAAACTGCTCCTTCAACGCCAGCAGGGTCTGCCGCACCCCCACCCCGCCGCGCAGGATTTGCCCCGTGGAAGTCATATCGCCCTCTTTCAGAGCGTTGTCGTAGCGGAACTGCCAGCGGTCGAATCCGCCCTGGGCGCAAAGGTCATCGATGCAGCTTTCCATTGCAAAGGTCACCTGGTTAACCCCAAAACCGCGCATGGCCCCATTGGGAATATTGTTGGTGTACACCGCCCGGCTGACAACATCCACGTGGGGCACCGTATATGCCCCGGTAGCATGCCCGGCGGCGCGCTCCAGCACCTTCATCCCCACGGAGGCATAGGCCCCGGTGTCGCCGATGATATTCGCTTTCAAAGCGGTCAATTTGCCGTTTTTATCGCAGGCCAGGGTATAGTCCATGCGCAGGGGATGGCGTTTGGGGTGCATGCGGATCGACTCATCGCGGGTGAGGCGCACCTTGACCGGTTTTTGCAGCAGAAAGGCGTACAGCGCCGCGTGCCCCTGCACCGAAAGGTCCTCCTTGCCCCCGAAGCCGCCCCCGTTGGGCACCAGCTCCACCTCCACCTGTTCGAGGGGCAGTTTCAATATCGCGGCAATCGCTTTCTGGTCTTCATAGATGCCCTGGCCCTGGGAGAGCACTTTCACGCCCTTCCCGGCCGGCAGGGCGATGCAACACTCCGGCTCCATGAAGCCGTGCTCGATCGTTTGGGTCTGGTAAACCCCCCGGGAAATAAAAGCGGCTTCTTCCAGGGCTTTTTCCACCTCCCCGCGCCGAATGACCGTTTCCGAGAGCAGGTTGCCGCGGGGATGGATTTGCGCCGCACCCGGCTTCAACGCTTCTTCCGGATCGGTGAGGGGCTCCAGCACGGCGTATTGCACCCGGATCAATTCCACGGCCCGGCGGGCGACGGTTTCGCTCCCGGCAATCACCCCGGCCAGCACGTCGCCGACGTAGCGGGTTTCCTCGCCGATTTCCACCATCACCGGCCAGTCGGGCACGATCAGCCCGGTGTAGCGCTCGCCGGGAATGTCTTTCGCGGTGACGATGCGCGCCACCCCGGGCAGTTTTTCCGCTTCGGAAATATCTATCGCCAACACCTTCGCGCGGGGGTGGTCGCTGAATTTCAACGCGCCGTGCAGCATTCCTTCAATTTTTATATCATCCACGTAAGGGCGGCGGCCTAACACCGTGTCGCGGCTGTCGTACTTGGCCAGCCGGGAACCGATTTTCCCGTCGCCGCCGGGTTTAGGGATGGGTTTATGCTCCCGGAGGGCTTCCCCGGCGTAGAGAATGGCATCCACGATCTTTTGATACCCGGTGCAGCGGCACAGGTGCGGGGTGAGGGCTTTCTCCACCTCCTCGCGGGCCGGATTAGGGGTATGGTCCAACAGCACTTTTCCCTGCATAACGATGCCGGGAATGCAAAAGCCGCACTGGATGCCCCCTTTTTCCAGAAAGGCGTTGGTAAAAATTTCCTGATTCTCCGCGCCCAGGCCCTCGATAGTGAGCACCTCCCCGCCCTCCACTTTTTTCATGGGGATTACGCAGGAGAGCACCGCCCGCCCGTTCAACTCCACCGCGCAGCAGCCGCAGGCCGCCTGGGGGGCGCAGCCGTCCTTGGGAGAAATAATGCCCTCGTATTCCCGAAGGTAGGTGAGCAAGGGCAGCTCCGGATCTCCCTGGTAAACCTTCGGCGCGCCGTTGAGCGTGAATTCCATAATACCCCCGTTTACTATCGGTTTGGGAAGTTGCCGCTAATCCGATGTTTTTCTTCAATCCCAAAAGGCTCCACTTAGAAGACAGCAAAGTGTGTAACGTTAGATTATAAATGATGTTACGTATAACCGCAAAGGCGCAAAGACGCAGAGAGAAATCAAGAGATCAGCCTATATTGTTTTTCTCAATTTACAGCCTATTTCTACTTTTACTTTAACCGCTTTAACAGTTAAAGTAGAACTACTCTGCGACTTAGCGTCTCTGCGGTGAAACTGTGTGACATAAGATTATAATTAATTCATCAGACAATGTAAAGTAATATGATCGACCTTTCCCGGATAAAATTTTAAAGTGATTGAAAATAAGCAGCATTTGGGCGTAAAATAAAGCAGCAAAACAGATCAATACAAAGGAGACTGAAGAATGCTGAAACGGGTTGAAATTACCATTCTGGCCGAGAACCGGGTTGTTGCTCCTTCATTGATTGCCGAACAGGGGTTATCGTTTCACATCGCTTCGCCGGAAGGGCAATTCTTGTTCGACACCGGTTCCCGGGAGGCTTTTATTCATAATGCCGAACACCTGGGAATCGATCTGCGACAGGTGGATAAAATCGTTTTCAGCCATGGCCACCGCGACCATACCGGGGGGCTTTATTATTACCTGCAAAAGTTCGGCAGCGCCACGGTCATCTGCCATTACAACATTTTTAATCGCAAATTCCGGATTACCCCGGGCGGGCGCTTAGAAGTAGGCATTCCCCAGGAAGAAAAAGAACTTACCCGCATGGGAGGCCGCTTTGTCTATAAGGCCCATCCTTACGATCTCTCCGAGAGTATTTTGATCACCGGGGAAATTCCCCGGGTGACGGATTACGAAAAGCCCGCGGAATTGCACCAGGAGCTGGTGCTGGAAAGTTACATCACCGACCCATTGAAGGATGATATGGCGCTGGTCCTCAAAACCGTAAAAGGATTGATCGTTTTGTTGGGCGACAGCCATAGCGGGCCGATCAATAGCGTTAAACACGCCATGATCGTCTCCGGGGAGCACAAAGTCTATGCCATCATGGGCGGCATGAAACCGGTTGACGCCTCCATGGAAACAATCGAAAAAATTGCCCGGGGATTGAAACAGATCAATCCCGAATACCTGGTCCCGCTTCATTCCACCGGCTTCCAGGCAATCTCGCACTTTTACAGTATTTTCAAAGACCGGCTGCTCCTGTTCAACACCGGCGACAGGCTGACCATTGGGGAATGAGCCTGGTTGGAAAACCCTGATAGCGAAGACGCTGAAGGGGGTGGAGATGGGGTGGGGTAATGGAATAAGAACAGGAAAACCCCGACCCAATTTCATGGAGTGTTGTAATCGTCTTTAGTGAGCGTCTTTATCGTGCGCACTTTATTGAAAATTCATCGTAAGAATCTCATCCCGGGGCAAAGCAGTCTTGGCAGTGTTACCATGCTGCTTGATGCGGCTTCCTTCTCGAGGAGGGATGGCAGCTTTTGCTCCCCGGCGAGCAATGGCCTCGTGGTTCTCCCAACTATCATAGGCGCCATCACCGCTTACCTGCGAGATGGGCTCTTCGATAGACTCCAACATCTCCGGCAACTGTTCTCCATCGCCGCAATCGGCTTCCGTAAAAATAGATACCAATATCTCTCCCGTATGTTCATCTACCGCCAAATGCAATTTCCGCCAGGTGCGCCTTTTACTATATCCGTGTTGCCGTACTTTCCATTCTCCCTCGCCAAAAATCTTCAGGCCAGTAGCATCAACCACCACATGAACCGACTCCCCACGAACTATACGCGGAAGAGTAATCTCCAACCGGCGTTGGCGGCGGCAGAGAGTGCTGTAATCCGGGGTTTTCAAAGACAACTTCATCATCGCAATAATCGAGGCAACCAGTCATTGCGTCGCACGCAACGGCAACCGAAACAAGGCCAAGCGTTCGGGTTGATGCAATTGTTATGCGTTGCCCGTGCAACCAACTATATTTGGCGCACAATTTCAAAATACTAACGCAAGTTAGTGGAATTGTTTCTTCACCACAATACGCTACTTTATAAAACTCATCGGAGCAGTATCATTTTCTTTGATTGAATATTTGAATCTGTCTTTAAACGATAGATGTACACCCCGCTGGAGACTGGTCTCTCTTGATCATTTTTTCCATCCCATTCAACGTGGTACACACCCGTATTTCGCTTGGCATTTACTAATGTTTTGACTGCATTCCCTACAAGGTCGTAAATGATTAGTTCGACGTGACTACTTCTTGAAACCCGGTAGGTGATTACCGTTGCCGGGTTAAATGGGTTTGGATAGTTTTGTTCCAGAAGAAAACTTGAATAGGGTCCATTTTTTACTGGCTTGATTGAGGTGATTGGCTGAATGCTCCGGTAAACTAAACCGGTACTGGATCCGGCATATACAAAACTACTTGAATCGATAGCGAGCGAATGAATGACTGTATCCGCCAATCCTGCATTTATATTGACCCAACTCGTTCCATTATCAGTAGAACTAAATACACCGCCGGGTGTGCCTGCAAATAATCGATCTTGTGAATTAATTGCAAGGGATAGAATACTCAAATTTGTCAGGCCATTATTAATTGCTATCCAGGAATCCCCGTCATTGGCGGAACGGAAGACGCCTCCTTCGGTACCAGCGAAAATAATGTTGCTTGAATTGAGCGTCATTGAATTAACATATAAATTCGTTAATCCGTTATTCACTTGTGTCCAATTGGAAAGAGGATCGAGCGATCTGAATATTCCGCAAGCTTCAGTGCCGGTAAATATATAACCGGGATCTTCAAACGCGAAAGTCTTGGGAGTGCAATTACCCAGCGCAGTGGCTATCCACTCCCAGTCATACCCGTAATCGGTTGATCGATAAGCGTGCGTACCCAGGTGACCAAAAGCACCCACGTAGATATGATCTTCCGGTGAGGCATTGAGTGCAGTGATATTCGTTCCTGTTATGCCAAATTTTATTTCCCAGGAAACACCATTATCGGTGGTACGCACTATGGCGCCACCACCTGTCCCCACGAAGACATAATTGTTTGAGCAGGAGGCAAGGGTTCGGGGATACAAATATGGTTCATTGGTATCCAACCAATTCTCTCCCAAATCTGTTGTAACAAACACCCCACTGTCTGTGGCTGCAAATATATATCCGTCTGGGCTAACTTCGATGTCGTAAACAATTCCCCCATAAGGGCCATTGGTTGGCTGCCAGAAATCCTGGGCATTGCTGAAGAATGGAATCTGAGAAAGAAGCATAGCCAATGAGCTGATAAAAATTCTCATGGTTCTTCCTCCTATTCTAGTTCTACTTTAAGACTTTAAAAAAGTACTGAAAAATTTCCTATATTTCGCTATGATTTTAAAAAACTTTACTACGCATCGGAGCAACCTGCCCTGGCTGTCTACTGCCTTCGGGCCGGCTGCGTGCCTTCGACAGGCAGGGAAGTCTATGAGAGCCGCTATGGAGAGCTTTTTGACTCCTACCGCTCTTTGTTTATTGTATATCGGCGGGATGTATCTGAGCCAGCCTTTAACTATATGAGCGGTTTGCTGTGTTGTGAAAGAGGCAAGGCAAATATGGAGCGCATGGAAGAAGCCATTGGGGATTTAGAATATTATCAGTATCAACACTTTATTTCCAATTCTCCCTGGGATTATAAGGCGGTTATTGCCAAAGTCAGGCAGGATGCCAATCACCTGATGCAGAAAGAGCAGGAGAAGAGGGGTCAACCCACAGGATTGATCATCGACGAGTCTGCTCATTTAAAAAGCGGTATTAAATCCGTGGGGGTTGCGCGTCAATATGCGGGTGTAGTGGGCAAGGTAGAAAACTGCCAGGTCGGGGTTTATGCTTCTTTATCCAATGGGGAACGATCTTGTTTGATCAATGAGCGCTTGTTTTTACCGGAATGCTGGGCAAGCGATGAGAAGCGTTGTGAAGAAGCGGGAATCCCTGGAGAATGCCGGGTACATAAAAGTAAGCCGGTTTTGGCCTTAGAAATGATTGACGAGGCGCTTGCTCAGGGGATTGAATTTGACTGGATTGGGGGGGATGGATTATACGGCCACACTTATGAATTTGCCAGGGGATTAGATGAGCGCAACTTGTTTTTTGTGCTGGATGTTCATAAAAATCAGCAGATTTATTTACAAGCTCCTAACATCTATATTCCTGGCAAGAAAAGTAGTCAAGGCCGCAAGCCTACTCGTTTAAAAGCCGATTGTCCAGGTAAGCGGGTGGATGAATATGTGGCCGGTTTGCCTGATGAAGCCTGGCAGAAAGTATACATCCGTAAAACTACCAAAGGGTGGTTAAAAGCCTGGGTTCATATTCGGGAGGTGTGGGTATGGGATGGAGAAGAAGCCCAGGCGCGAAAACGTACCTTGATTGTACGGAAAAGTATCCCCCAAAACGGGGAGAAGAAGGAAATCAAATACAGCCTGAGCAATGGCTCCCCGGAACAATACAACATTGAGGAGTTTGCTTATTTTCAGGCACAACGCTATTGGGTAGAAAGAGATTTGCAGAATGCGAAAAGTGAATTGGGCATGTCTGATTACCAGGTTCGCAAATGGTTGGGGTGGCATCATCACCATGCCATTTTATTTATGGCGCTGTTGTTTATGCTTCATGAACGCATCGACCATGAAGACCAGTATCCGTTAATGAGCATCAGAGATGCCCGAATTATGATTACTACTCTTATTGCAGAAACAATGCTGCAAAATGAATCTGAAATGCTGCGACAAATCAGGCTCATGAAAGAACGCCACTACAAACGAAAATTAGCTTGACAATGTTAAATTACACTCTAAGTTATTGAATTTATTAGTACTGAATCACTTGACAATGTTAAGTTAGGGTTTTCCTCTGTTTTTGACTTGTGCTTTTAATCGGCTACTGGTTGACTTTGAACGATTCACCAAATGTTGGGTGACCAGTTGAATAGACTGTTTCATAGAGAGTTGTCTCAAGGGTATTACAGCCATCAACAACTCTCGGATATTGGCCA
>WYBG01000224.1 GCA_011526015.1 Deltaproteobacteria bacterium
GCGAGAGTGGAGAATGGCATCCCGCGGAGGCGCTAACCACCGACGGGAATCACCCCTCGCTCTCTTCCCTGCGCTTCGGCGACTCTGACGTTCCCCACGCCGTTTGGAGCGAACATGCCGCCGCCCCGTACCGGGTTCAGCACGGCGAGATTTCGCTTACTCCCACGGAATCCCTTGCCAGTCAGGGTCAGGCGGGCCTCCCCCATTCGCGAAGAATCTACTTCCGCCTGAAAGAAGCCCTCGCCGGCGGAAACCAACTTCCCATCGACGGCGAGGTTACCCTCGAGATCGCCGACCCGCAGTGGCTGACAACCAACGGCGCCCAGCCGGTCAAGCCGCTCTACCGCGATTCGCTCATCACCCCGGAAAATGCCTTCCGATTCAATGCCATAAACGTCAGCCAGGCCGGGGAACGCCTGATTGTTCCGGTGAAAATCGTGGGGCGCAACCTCAAGCGAGTTTCGCCCATTGGCAACAACCCCTTTCCCCTCCCCCTGCTGCGCCTGCGCCTGAAAGACGGGAACTCCGGCCAGGTATTGAATACCGTGCACACTTTTCAGAGCAGCATTCTGGGCAACGACAGCACCCACTACATTGCCATAACCGATACGTTTGAGATTGAATTAAGTGGGCTGGTGAACCGGCGCATCCAGTTGGAAGGGGCGACCTTCTTCAATCTCTACGAACCAGGTAAAGGACGGCCACAGATAGCCGAGGTGTATGACCTGCGGGAGGAAAGCTCGCAAGCGCGGCTGGCCGGGAAAGTGCCTGCGGCTACCAATGCCGGGGTTCCCGGGCAGTTCGCTCTTTCCCAAAACTATCCCAACCCTTTCAATCCCGCCACCAACATTGAATTCCAGCTTCCGCAAAACAGCCATGTTAGCCTGAAGATCTACGACCTCCAGGGGCGGCTGGTAAAAACGCTGGCCAATGGAGAATTTCCCGCGGGAACGCACCGGGTGGAGTGGGATGGCCGGGATGAGCGCGGGAATGCCGCGGCCTCGGGCATCTACCTGTATCATTTCGTGGCCGGAACTTACCAGCAAACCCGAAAAATGGCGTTGCTGCGTTGAGCCTGAAGACGCCCCAATATCCCTGCCGGAGCCCGGCTACCGGAATCCGGCAGGGCGGGGCAGCTTGCAGACCGGAGGCTGAAGGATTTTCTCACTTGAACCGCTCTCGCAAATTTGATATATTGCCACCGCCAATGAAAGCCGGCCCGGGCAGGGGCGGGCGTTATCCCGAAAGTGGTTATATGATGAAAGCGATTCGTAAGCTAAATTTTATCGGCTGGATCATCCAGTTCTTCCTGTGGTCGCAATTGAGCGGTTTCCAGGCGATTTGCCTCTGTAACCATGCGCCCGGGCAGGCCTGCCGCTCTTCCTTTCATAAAAATATCAAAGAAAACTGCTGCGCCGCCGCTGCCCTCCCGGCTGAATCGGAACCCGCCGAACCTGCTGGATGCCATTCTTCCCCGGCCGCTTCTCCGGCGGATGAACCGGCGGCTTGCTCTCCCGGCCATTCACAAGCCGGTAAAAATTATCCTGTCGCTCCTCAATCGCTCTATTGGTGCGCGGCGGCGTGCCTCACCGGCGTCCCGGAGCAGTCCCGGGCGCTGCCGGCTGCGGAACAGTTAAAAAAAATCCCCCTGCTATTCGCCGGCAATATCATTCCGGGAATTCCCGGCACTTTTCCGGGGCAATTCAGTATATCCGTTCCCTTCAATAATCCCCTCAACCATTCATCCCCCCCGCTTTATTTGATCCACCAGGTATTCCTCATTTGATCGGACAGGTTTACTCCGCTCCGAACTTTTTGTGGAAGTGAAGGGATAAGTGAAACGTAAAACGTAATGCGTGGAACGTAAATTTCCGTTCTTTACGCATTACGCTTCTCGCCTCACGTTTACCCTTCAATGCTCGTCATCTACACCAGGAGTAACGAATGAGAACCATCTTGCCTTTGGCGATTGTCGTATTCATCCTTTTGCTGCTGGCTGCCTGCGCCGGGGGGCGGGAAAGCGCCGCCTTCCGGGAGGCCGCGGAAGTCGAGAAATCCCTGCAATTTCCGGCAGCCCCGGAAGCGGAAAGCGGCGACATATTCTTCCCCGGTGATTCCGCTTCCCTGAACGCGCTGCTCGAATACGCGAAATTGCACAACCCCGCTTTGCAATCCGCTTTCAGCCGCTGGAAATCCGCGCTGCAACGAGTTCCCCAGGCCCGGGCCTTGCCGGATCCGCTGTTTGTTTATCGCTACGCCATTCAGGAGATGGAAACCGAGATGCGGCCGGAGAAACACCGCCTATCCCTGGAGCAGATGTTTCCCTGGTTCGGAACCCTGCGGCTCCGCGCAGACGCCGCTTTGGAGGAAGCCAACATGGCCGGGGCAATGTACCGGGCAACCCGCCGGCGGGTATTCTTTGAAGTGAAAGACGCCTATTACGAATATGCCTACCTGGCCCGCGCCATCGCGGTGATGGAGGAGAACGTGCAACTGTTGCGCTACCTGGAGGAAGTGGCGCTGGCAAAATACCGCGCCGGCGCCGCGCCCCATTCCAGCCTCATCAAAGCCCAGGTAGAGAGAGATAAGTTGGAAGACCAACTCCGAACCCTGGCCGACATGCTGAACCCGGTGCGGGCGCGCCTGAACGCCTCCCTCAACCGGCCTTCCCGGGCGGAGCTTCCCCCGCCGGGCAGAATTCCGCCGGATACGGTGAACGTTTCCGAGGCGCAATGGATCGCCTGGCTGCAAGAGCACAACCCGGATTTGAAAGCCGCGGGGTTTCAAATCGAAAGAGAGAAATTCTCCGCCTCCCTGGCCCGGAAAAGTTATTACCCGGATATTACCTTAGGAGTGGAATACGGCATTTTAGGGGCGGCAAGCTCGCCGGAAATGCAGGGCGTCGGCAAAAATCCCCTGATGGCCATGGTGGGCCTCAACCTGCCGCTCTGGTGGGGAAAGAACCGCGCCGCGGTCAACGAAGCGCGCGCCGGCTACCAGGCTTCCCTGCAGGAGCGGCAGAACCGGGAAAATGAACTGCTCGCCACGCTGCAGATGGCGCTCTACCAGTTCCGCGACGCCGGGCGCAGGGAAAAACTCTACCGCGAGGCGCTTTTACCTCGTGCAAAACAGGCTTTGAATGTAACCCAATCCGCCTTTGAAACCGGAAAAGTTGATTTTTTAGACCTGGTGGACGCCCAGCGCACCTACCTGGAGTTTCAACTCGCCCTGGAAAGAGCGCGGGCCGATTACGCCCAGCGGTTGGCGGAGTTAGAGATGCTGGCGGGGAGGGAGGGGGAAGTGAAAAATGCAAAGTGAAAAATGAAAAGTGAAAAATGAAAAGTGAAAAACAGGAATCTTCCGGGAGTCATTTCTACTCGTTGCTAAACAGAGTTCAGACTATAGAAGCTTTGCAGGGAATTTGCAGTATTATTCAGCCACAGATCAACACGAATTCACACGGATCAAAAATAGCCCATAAAATTGGAATTACCCGGTGAAAAACAGAAATATTCCAGGAGCCATTCGATATGGAAAATTTAAAAAATATCATTAATAAACTATGGCAGCCGGAGCTGCGCTGGCCGCTGATTGCGGTAGTTGTGGCCGCGTTTGCGTTTGGCTATTTCCTGGGCGGGGGGCCTTCCGGCTCCGGCTCTCATCAGCAGGAGAGCGCCGCGGCGCAGGGGACCGCCCAGGTGCAAGTCTGGACCTGCTCCATGCACCCGCAGATTCGCCAGCCCAACCCCGGCCAATGCCCGATCTGCGGCATGGATTTGATCCCGGTCAGCAGCGCCGGCGACGAGGATACCGGGCCGCGGGAATTGAAACTCTCCGAAACCGCCCGGAAACTGGCCGGCATCCAGACTGCCCCGGTGGAACGAAAATACGTATCCGCGGAAGTGCGCATGTCCGGCAAAGTGGAATATGACGAAACCCGCCTGGCTTACATCTCCGCCTGGGTTCCGGGGCGGATCGACCGCCTCTACGTGGATTTCACCGGCACTTCGGTGCGCAAAGGCGATCACCTGGTCTATCTCTACAGCCCCGAGTTGGTTTCTGCCCAGCAGGAACTCCTCCAGGCCGCTCAAACTGCCGCAACGGTAACGGTCGGCGGCAATCCGGAAATTCGCCATACCGCGCAGCGCACCCTGGAGGCGGTGCGGGAAAAGCTGCGCCTGTTGGGGCTGACCGAAGCGCAAATACAGGAAATCGAGCGCCAGGGAAAGGCCAGCGACCACCTTACCATTTATTCGCCCATCAGTGGGGTGGTGATCCAGCGGAACGCCCAGGAAGGCATGTACGTGGAAACCGGCACGCCGATTTATACCATCGCCGATTTTTCCAACGTCTGGGTGAAGTTAGACGCCTACGAATCGGATCTGGAATGGATTCGCTATGGGCAGGAGGTGGAATTTACCACGGAGGCGTTCCCGGGAGAGGCTTTCAGCGGTAAAATCGTGTTCATCGACCCGATGTTGAATCCCATGACCCGCACCGTGAAAGTGCGCGTGAACGTGCCCAATCCGAACGGCAAATTGAAGCCGGAGATGTTCGTGCGGGCGGCGGTGCGCTCGAAATTATCCGTCTCCGGGAAGGTAATGGATCCTGCCCTGGCGGGCAAGTGGGTTTGCCCCATGCACCCGGAAATCGTTAAAGCCCACGCCGGGGATTGCGATATTTGCGGGATGGACCTGGTGCGGGCGGAATCCCTGGGCTACGTGTCCGCCGCGGCCATCCAGAAAGAGGCTCCCCTGGTGATCCCCGCTTCCGCGCCGCTGATTACCGGCAAACGCGCGGTGGTGTACGTCGCCAAACCCGGGGCGGAGGGGGTCTTCGAGGGCCGGGAAGTGGCGCTGGGGCCCCGCGCCGGGGATTATTACATCGTGCGGGAAGGCTTGCGCGAGGGGGA
>WYBG01000225.1 GCA_011526015.1 Deltaproteobacteria bacterium
CGCCTCCGCCGGCTGGCGGCGCAGTACCGCCATATTCCGGGAATGCTGAAATACCGGCTGAAAATGCGAAAGTTCGCCGCCACCGGGAAACCCCTTAACGATCCCCTTAAACCGTAATGGGCGAGCATAATGAACCAGGACGTTTTATGGAAGAATATCCTTGATGAGCTGTTTCCGGATTTTCTGGCATTTTTCTTTCCGGAGATTTATCGCGATATTGATATTTCTGCCGGGTATCAGTTCCTGGACAAGGAACTCACAAAAATCATAAAAGATAGTTCCCTGGGCAGCCGAATCGTCGATAAATTAGTGAAGGTATATCTTCTGGATGGCTCGGAGAAGTGGTTGTTGATCCATCTGGAAATCCAGGGATACCCGGAGGAAAATTTTCCCGAGCGGATGTTCATTTATAATTACCGTATTTTCGACCGGTATCATAAAGAGGTGATCAGTTTAGCGGTACTGACGGATATGGATGAAAAATACCGCCCCGCCGAGTACCGCGTTTCCCGCTGGAAATTCAACCTGATTTTCCAGTTCCCGGTTATAAAGTTGATTGATTATCGCAAGAAATGGAACGCGCTTCGAAAAAGCAAAAGCCCTTTTGCCTACGTGGTGATGGCGTATTTGAAAACGCAGGAAACAGAAGGAGATGATCGTGAGCGATACGGCTGGAAAAAACGCTTTCTGAAAGAGTTGTATTTGCAAGGCATGAACCGGGAAACTATATCTGCGTTGTATAATTTCATAGACTGGATGATGAATTTGCCGGAAGAATTAGAAGATAAAATTTACCAGGAGATTGTAAAAACCGAAGAGGAGCGTCAAATGGCTGTTTTATCTACCGCCGAGCGGATCGGCAGGCAAAAAGGAATCAAGGAAGGGCTTCAAGAAGGACTACAACAGGGGCTGCACAAAGCGATTGCGGATATTCTGGAAATCAAATTTGGTGAAGCAGGAGTTGAACTGGCCAGGAAAATTGTCTCGATTACCAGCGTTGAGTTGCTGGAAAGGCTTCGCCTGTCTTTGAAAAAAGCGCTTTCAGTAACCGAAGCGGAAAATTTGATTTCCGATGCGTTGAATGAAAACTGAGTCTGCCCGGTCGATGAAAATAATTCTCACCCATACTTATTTTTTAGAAGAAGATGAACACGAAAAGCGGATCATGAAGCCCTACCCGCCGCTGGGGCTGCTGTATCTTTCCGCATATTTGAAGCAGCGCCGCATCGACGTGGAGGTGTACGATACCACTTTTTCCAGTTACCCGGCCTTAATCGCCTACCTGGAAGAGAAGGAACCGGCGATCTTAGGCATTCACTGTAACCTGATGACCAAGTACGCCGTGCTCAAGTTGATCGATTACTGCCGGGAGAAGGAGATCATCTCAATCCTGGGCGGGCCGGACGCCTCCACGCAGGTAGAGGAATTTCTGCGCTACGGGGCGGACGTTATCATCTCCGGCGAGGGAGAGGAACCGCTGATGGCGGCGCTGGAGGCGCTACGAAACAAAACGAAACAGGAATTGTTCGATATTCCCAACCTGAGTTTCAAAGACGCGCAGGGAAACATTGTGCAGAATCCCCGCCAGGCCAGCCGCCGCCAGTTGGATGAATATCCCCTCCCGGATCGCGAGGCCATCGATCTCTCCAAATACTTGGATACCTGGGAAAAATATCACGGGCAGCGCTCGGTTTCGCTGATTACCGCCCGGGGGTGCGCCTTCACCTGTAAATGGTGCAGCCACTCGGTGTACGGGCACACCCACCGCCGCCGCCGCCCGGAGAAGGTAGTGGAAGAGATCCGGGAAATCATCGCCAAATACCGCCCCACCCACCTCTGGTATGCGGATGACGTTTTCACAGTCAATAAACGCTGGTTAGTGAAATTTCATGAATTGATGAGTGCGGAGAATATTCACCTGCCCTTTGAATGTATTGCCCGGGCGGATCGCTTCGATGAAGAGATCGCCGTAATGTTGAAGAGCCTGGGCTGTTACCGGGTATGGATTGGGGCGGAATCCGGCAGCCAGCGGGTGCTGGACGCCATGTCCCGCGGGGTGACCAGAGAGCAAGTCGCCGGGGCGACCCGCTTGTGCCGGAAACATGGATTGCAGTCCGGCTATTTTTTGATGTTCGGCTACCCCGGGGAAGAATTGGAAGATATTTACGAAACCATTGACTTTGTGCGCGACGCCCAACCCGATATTTACCTGACCACCGTCGCCTACCCGTTGCGGGGAACCGCGATGCACGAAGAGATCAAAGATCAAATCATTTACCAAAACGACTGGGAATCGCACTTGCAGCGGGAGTTGAATATCCACAACCGCTTTACATACCAACTGTACGATTTTGCCGCTAAGAAAATGGCCAGCGAATACCGCAAAAAACAGCTTCGTGATTTGAACCGCCAACTGCTGAAACGGATTTACCACACCGTTCGCTCGGCCTACTGTGATTTCCAAATCCGGCGGCTGGCCGACACCCGCACCTGACCCCCCATGAACCCTTTAACTCAATTGGCAATTGGCAATTGCTAATTGCCAATTGCCAATTAACCCCCCGATTCCCCATGAACCCCCAGGAACCTTTCGACAACTACGCCGAGGTTTACGAGGAGCGTTTCAACCGAAATCCCCTGGGGCGTTACCAGCGGGAGCGGGTACACGCCGAAATTGCCCCCTATTTAGGCCCGGGTACGCGCCTCCTCGATGCCGGCTGCGGGCCAGGGTCGGATTTCGATTTCTACAAATCTCTCGGTTTAAAGATCGACGCCCTGGATAGCTCCCCGCGTATGGCGGAGCTGGCGCGGGAGAAAGCAACGCTGCTGAAGCTGGAGGCCCGCATTGCCAACGTTCCATTGGAATTCTACCGGCCGGATGCGCCCTACGACGTCATCCTCCTGAATTTCGGGGTCATTAACGTATTCGCGAACCTGCCGGAAATCCTGCAAAAACTGAACTCCATGCTGGCGCCGGGGGGAGTGTTGGTGCTGGTCTCCATGCCGCCGTTCCATTTTTTCACCTTGTTGGGATGGTTGGGGCAGTTCCGTTTGCGTACCGCGGCGCGGCGCTTTTTTCTGAAAAAGGGGATTTTGGCGAGTGGTTTCCGGTTCTTTTATTACCGCAAACGGGATTTCAGGGAGCATTTCCGGCTGCTCAAGAAAATCAGCCTCTGCCCGCTGCTGCCCAACCCGGAGCAATTTCGCAATTACGCCTGGGCCAGGGCGGCGAGCAAACTGCTGATGCCGATCGACCGGCGCATCGCCGCGGGCGCGCCGGATTGGCTGGGGGGCGACCATGTGTGTTACATTTTCGCAAAATCGCCATCATAACCTTATAAACCGGGAAGGAGCGCAGGCATTATTCCGCAATTTGATTGGCAACAGACCACACCGGCCAAAGCAAACATTTGCAAAA
>WYBG01000226.1 GCA_011526015.1 Deltaproteobacteria bacterium
AGCCCTGCTGAATCATAGACGAGGCCGGTTCTATGGTCGGAACGGTGATTTCTCATTACCGCATTGTGCGCAAGCTCGGCGAAGGCGGGATGGGGGTTGTCTATCAAGGCATCGATACCTTATTGTTGCGCCCGGTCGCAATTAAATTCCTGCCGCAGCACCTGATTGCCGAGAAAACTGTTCGCCTGCGATTTCTCCAGGAAGCGCGGGCGGTCTCCGCTTTGAATCATCCCAATATCTGCATCGTGCACGACCTCGCCCGGGAGCATGAGCTCAATTTTATGGTGATGGAGTTAGTGGAGGGGCAAACTTTGCGGCAGACGCTGCAAGCGCGGGGCGCTCTGCCGGAAGAGGAAGTGATCGCTCTCGCCATTCAAATTTGTGATGCGCTCGCCGCTGCCCATGCCCGGGGCATCATTCACCGCGACATCAAACCGGATAATATTATGGTAACAGATTCCGGGCAGGTAAAAATTATGGATTTCGGCCTGGCGAGGCTGAAAACCGAGGCCTACGATCAGGCGATTGCGCCTCATTCTATCGAAAATGTTCCTTCAGACCATATTTTAACGACTTCTGTGAGCAGTCTGGTAGGAACTGCCGCTTATATGTCCCCCGAACAGATTGAGCACGGAAAAGCAGATGAACGAAGCGATATTTTTGCCCTGGGAATCGTTTTATACGAATTGCTAACCGGAGCCCCACCCTTTGTCGGTGGTGATCGGATTGCGGTAATGAAAACAATTGTCAGGGATGAACCAATACCGCCGTCTAAAATGTTGGCTGGTATTTCAGCGGAAATTGAAAAAATTATCATGAAAGTGTTGTCAAAGAAGCCTGCGGATCGTTACAAAAATGCTTTAGCGATGCAGCAGGCTTTACAAAATATCAACACAAATGCATTGAAGATAATTTCGCGAAAAAACACCTCCAAAACCCTTATGTTAACAAGCGTTGGGATTTTTTCAGTCATAATAATCATGTTAATTATTTATTGGATGAATAATCCCTTCAATAAAACCCCTGGGGTCAATCTCAATGATGGGTTACAGTCCTTTGCTGAAGGCAGAACCATACCGGTCACAAGTTGGCCGGGAGAGGAAGATGCCCCTTCTTTTTCGCCCGATGGTAATAAAATTGCCTTCGCTTCGGATCGGGCCGATAACATGGATATTTGGGTTAAAAATTTGAAAACCGGTGAACTTTATAATCTAACCGCAGATAATCCTACTAGCGATAAATCCCCGCGCTGGTCGCCGGATGGCACCATGATCGCTTATGAATCTCAACGAGATGATGGCTGGAACGTTTTTGTTCTTGTTTTAAAATCCCAGGAATCAAAGCGAATCGCCTCAGGAGATCAACCGGAGTGGTCTCCTGACGGGAGATATATTGGTTATCGGGGATTTAGGGAAATATTTATAGTTCCCCTGGAAGGCGGGGAACCAAAATTAGTTTTTAAATCTGAAAGTGAAGAGGCTTTGCGGCGACCTACGTGGTCACACGATGCGAAGTGGTTGATTTTCAGTAAAGGTATGTGGGGCTCGCACAGCATATTGGCTAAATCAGTGATGGAAGACGTTTTTTTCCCGGTAATAGATAATACCTGCTTTAATACCTATCCAATTTGGCATGAAAAAAGTAAGGGCATCTTTTTTCGCTCGGATAGAGGCGGTATTAGCGATGTCTGGTTCCAGAAGGTTGATCTTGTCAGACAAAAACCAATTGGCGAACCCATTTCTGTTACCAGGGGCGCAAATGTTGAAGACCTGGATGTTTCCCGTGACGGTAAAAGACTTGCCTATTCAAGAATCGAAAAGCGTGGAAATGTTTATGCGCTTCAGCTCCGGAATGCCGTTAAGACCGCTAAGGGGGAACTACGTGCTGTAACAGATTGGAATCAATGGACCGCAGACCCTTGCATTTCCCCTGATGGTCGATCTATTGTTATGACATCCTCAATTCATGGCAACCGTAATGTTTTAATTTGTGATCGTTACGGCAAAAACCTTAAAATTATCCACTGGGCTGATAATTTTAGCGCCCACCCGGTGTGGTCACCTGATGGCAAACAAATCTTATATGTTGATGCAGTTGGCTCGGCGTCAATGATGGAGCTTTGGATAATGAACCTGGAAAATGGTAAAAAAATCCGTTTGACTAATAATGATTATGCGGACTTGCTGCCGGATTGGTCGCCGGATGGACAGTGGATTGCCTTTGAGAGAAAGAATCCCGAAAGCAATATTTGGCTGATGCCCGCCAACGGAGATGAAGCAAAACAATTGACATTCGACCTTGCAAATGATACCGCGCCCCGATTTTCTCCCGATGGAAAAACAATTGCATTTGCCTCTTACCGTGATGGTTACGAAAATGTTTGGCTGATGCCTGCTAAAGGGGGAAACCCGGTTCAACTTACTTTCGACAAAGAAAGAAGTGGTACAGGCTTATGTTGGTCTGCGGATGGCAAATTTATTTATTATTGCCCGATGAAAAATGGCGTTAGAAATATCTGGAAGATTTCGCTTGACGGCTCTTATCGAGAACAACTGACCCATTTTGACAACCCCACAAGACAGGTCAGTCGAATTACTCAATTGTCCATTCATGGTAATGAATTATTCTTTGCAACATTTGAACGTGTGGGGGATATTTGGCTTTTAGAGCGTCAATAAGTTTCACTTATTGGAAAACATGAACAATCAGGAACATCCCAATGTTATCCGAACGAATTAAGCAGTTTGATCCTTTAGCATTCCAACGGCTGTTGGATATCGGAAAATGCGTTTTGGGGAAGTCGAATATCAGGGACGTTTTAAAGATAGCAATGGATAAAGCCATTGAGGTCACCGGCGCTGAGCGAGGAATGATCATTCTCTTTGATGCCGAAGGGAGTGTCTTATTTGAGACCGCTCGCAATTTGCAGCATAAAGATATTGAAAATCCCCGCTTTGAGACCAGCCGCACCATTATCAACATGGTCAAAAACAGCGCTGAAGCGGTTTGCCTCACCAACGCCCTGGAAGATCCCCGTTTGAAGAAAAGCGCCAGCACCGCTCATCTGAAAATACTTTCCGTCATCTGCTTGCCTTTGAAATTTGAAGGCGAGACTTTCGGGGTGGTTTACCTGGACAACCGCACCGTGCGCGGCGCTTTTGAAGCGGAGACCGGGCGGTTTGCGGAAGCGTTTGCCGATTTCATTTCCTTAGCGGCGCATTGCGCGTTGGAGCGCAAGCGCTTGCAGAATCGCATCAGCGCGTTAGAGGCGGAGCTGCGCGAGCGCCACGATTTTAAAGCGATCATCGGCCACGATCCCCAGATGGTGCGCATTCTCAAGATTATTACCCAGATCACCGATTCGCCGGCCACGGTGTTGATCAAGGGAGAAAGCGGAACCGGTAAGGAGTTGATCGCCCGGGCGCTGCACTACAACAGCTTCCGCAAGGATCAACCGTTTGTGACCCTCAACTGCGGGGCTTTTCAGGAAAACCTCATCGAATCGGAACTGTTCGGGCACGTGAAGGGGGCCTTTACCGGGGCGGTCAGCGAGCGGATCGGCTGGTTGGAGCGGGCAAAGGAGGGCAGCATCTTTTTAGATGAAATCGCGGAAATGTCCCCCGCCATGCAGGTGAAGCTGCTGCGGGTGCTGCAAAGCGGGGAGTTCTCCCCGGTGGGAAGCACGGAAATTCGCCGCACCGGCACCCGGATCATTGCCGCCACCCACCGGAATTTAGCGGCGCTGGTGAAAGAGAACAAATTCCGGGAAGACCTGTTCTATCGCCTCAACGTGATCGACATCGACCTGCCCGCGCTGCGGGAGCGCAAGGGCGACCTCCCCCTGCTGATCAAGCATCTCCTGGAGAAATTCGCCGCCGCCCGCGGCAAACCCCGGCTGCGCCTAGCCGCGGAAACCGAGCGGCTGCTGTGGGCTTACGACTATCCCGGCAATATCCGGGAGCTGGAAAATATCCTGGAACGGGCCATCGCCCTTAGCGAGGGTGAGGTGATCGAGCCGGCGCAGCTTCCCCCCGCCCTGCATTACGCGGCGGTGGAGCACCCCGGCGCTTCCGTCCCCTCCCCCCTCAACGAAGCCAAGCACCGCGCCGCCGAAAAAGCGGAGCGGGATTTCATCAGCGCCTGCTTGCAGGCCGCGCACGGCCACATCAGCAACGCCGCCAAATTAGCCGGGGTGGACGTGAGCAATTTCCATAAGCTGGTCAAGAAACATGGCATTGATGCGGGGGAATTTAAGAAAAGGGAATAGCTGATGTCAGAGTCTTCGAGGAACGAGAAGTGAGGAGCAAAGGGCCGGGAGCGAACTCGTGCGCCAGGTTTCAGGCCGGGGCGCTTTGGCGGCTTGAAATTTTTTCTGCTTGCCTCACCATTAGTTCATATAAAAACTCCGGCGCAAAGTCTGCGCCGTTTTCCCATGAGAGTGTATGGCCTTCTATTTTAAAATTTTTAAAGTAATTTATATCCTTCAATGGTTCAAAAACCTCGCCGTCTAACTCATTTGACAGGTCTATCACACCTTCTGAACCATTATTATAAGAAAGCCACACCCGGTAGTTGTCTAAATATTTTGCCGATTTAACATGCAAAAACATCTTGCTTACTCCAATGGATCAATTTTGTTAAGTGATTTTTTCATTTTTGCCAGGTTCCAGTTTTCCTTGAGTTCGCTCTTATGCAAGACATACCATTCCAACACCGCGTTTAATGCCCTTCTCGGAAATTTGCCTTGCACAACGCCGGTTTCAATATCAACAGTAATTTCATAATCTCCGTACTCAGCATGAAAATGCGCCGGCGCGTGCTCACGGAAATACATACGAATGACAATACCTAAAAAACGACTGATTTCAGGCAATCAATTTCCTTTTTTAATCACAGCCATTGGCCGATTGATATAACGTTATACCGCCTGCCGGAAAATGTAATTATAAACTTAGCGAAATTCAAGTATTAAGCCTACCACAACGATCAACAGGATTTTAAAGCAGCAGATCAGACATGGTGCATTCTAACCAAATCTGGTAGAAACACACCAAATCGCCTCCCTCTTTTTCCCCAATCCCCTTAACGCCTTTCGTTGATGAACCATCACAAAATCAACCGCTTAGGCGGGATTCAATTTCCCGCTTCTGTGCGGGGTTATTTCCGGCACGGCAATTGGTATTAATACAAGAGGGATTAAAACCCGGGAGAGTTGATGGGATTACCGACCATAGTGATTTCCGGAGCGACCATTGTCAACGACAACGCGCTGGTAAGAGAACTGCAAAAGAGCGCCCGGGTGCTGCGGAATGAGGATAGCGGGAATCTCAACGCACTGATAGCGCAAAATTCCGTGCAACTGCTCATCCTGGAGTTGCCGGAAGAGGGGCGTAGAGAAATGGAGCTGATCTCTCAGCTAAAACAGCGGCATCCCCGCCTGCAAATTGTGGTGATAAACGGCAACGGAAATAGCGAGGCGCTGGCGGAGGCGTTTGGGGGTGGGGTGAAGGATGCGTTTCGGAAGCCGTACAAGGTGGAGTTGGTGGAGGAGCGGGTGAGGGAGATGATATGTCAAAAACAATAAGGAAACAATAAGGAGCAGCTATGAAACCTATGTTTAAGAAAACAATGGTGGCCGTATTGTGCTGCCTGCTCGTCATGGCGCCAACCAACAGAGGTATCAGCAATCCTGATATCATTACTAATGGAGCGACGATTATTGGGGCTGCTGCCGCTTTATCCGCGGTTTTGAAAAGTGCAATCAATGAAGCTGCTGAAGAAGTGCGACGTATTCTTCAAGAAGCTCTGACGGGCGCGCAAAACTTAGAAGCTGCCACAGCGGATGACTTACGCGATCTCGAAAAAATGACCATGGATGATCTTGATCGACTCACGGCAAATCGGATGAGCGATCTGGATAATTTACTCCAAGGAACGCTTGCGCAACTCATTCAAGCTGGAAATCAAATTGACGCCGCTTTGGCCAACCAAATCAAAGACGCTATTGGCAAGAGCCTTCTACTTTGGGATACTATTTCAAAGGATTTGGATAACAAAATAATAAAGATTGAAAGAGGGATTGCAAAAATTCTGGATGCTTCTTTGATTCAAATCATACGAATTGCGCTCATTATAGCGTCAGTTGCAATGGTGATCGTTGGGTTAATATTGATGAAGAAAATCAAAAAGCCAGCACTGATAACGATGATTGCAGGAGCAGTTCTTTTAGTCTTCAGCTTGACTCCGCTCTTTCCATTAGCCCTCTCCAATTTTCGATCAATCGAAAAAGAAATTCCTCTCAATACACCCTTACCACCACCATCAATATTTGCTGTGTATCCCAGTCCCCCGTTGAAATGGCAGCAAACTGGCAACATTGAACTAATTGGACTCAACTTTATTTCACATGGTGGAATCTCCAGCTTTTTGCGGGGAGACAAAGCTGACGCGCTGGTCGCAGATGAAACAGCTTCATTCGAACCATCCAAGGTGTCTGTTTCTATGAAGCCCGTTACACAGAAGAGCGGCACGTATTACCTGAAGATCATCCGAAACGATGCCGATGGTAAAACGGTCGAAAGCCAACTTATCACAATCTATGTTCAAAAACCCGAGGAAATACCTGTCTCTATCACCTACAAGATATGGCAAGCCGGGCAATGGAATTCGTACAGTAACACATCTTGGCAGATACGGGTAACTCAAAGCGATCATAGTTGGGGAAAAACAAGAAAGTGCTATACCCGTGAGCGTTATGTTGAAGGTTGGCACATGAAAAGCTTTACAAAAAAGGAGCACAGTGCAAATAAGGTTGATGACCTTAATGAACGCATTGAAAATGATTATTTCAAAGTCGATTTCTGTTTAACCTCGGGTCCGAAGTGGGACACGTATAGAGGATGGTATGAAGCGGACTACATTCTTAATCTTTATCGTTCGCGACCAGGAAACACAGAAGAAATGGCTTCGAGAGGGGAGCTAATCCTCTATTTGGATGAAGAAACGGGCCAAGTAAAGGTAGCTACCAATACAATTTTTAAGGAAGAATTTGGTATTGCTGCTTATGAGGCTTCCTTAGGCGGAAGGATTAGTGCGAGTCAGATTCCTGCTGAACAACTGAAAAAATCAGAAATTTTTGATACGATTCAAGAATATACCATCGAGCCTAAATTGTATTTCAAGCCTAAAGAATGGGTTAAATTTAAAGAAAATCCCAAAAAACCAATCATTGAACCGGGACGCATAATTGATCCTTCAATATTGGAAAGATTCCTTAAAAACTCAAAAAGTGTTGAACGTGAAATTTTAGTAGGTAAAGCACCTACAGTACCCGGTTTTGCTGGTGAGAAGGCTTATTATGATGTAATGGTTGTTTTTCCAACATTCAGACATGCAGAACTCAATAAAGAAGGAACTACGCCCGTTTATGATGATAATGGGATCCTGGTTATGAGTTTTGACACAGATAAACACGGTCAACTTTGGGCGAGATGGCTTTACTCGCCCAAATAATAACCAAAACAATTATAAAAAGAAAGGATGCTACCTCTATGAAACGCAACCTTTTTCTTCTCGCCGCGCTCTTAGCGTGGGTAACAGTATCTATCGCTTGGGGCCAACCCGATATCGCCACAAAAGAAAAAGGGTCAGCAGGACAGGTGGCTATCTGGAAAGGCCACGGCTGGGCCCCACTTGATACCACAAAAGGAACGAGACCCACAGGCCAGGTGGACTTCCAGAGAGAAAATTTGTGGCTTACGGGGTCTGATGAACTCTTTTGGTGGGACAAAGGCACCAGCGATCCTCGTACCAATTTAAGGCTTGGGATTGGTACAAAAAGCCCACTTGCCAAACTAGACGTTCATACGAAAGCCTATGGAGCAGGAATTCGCTGGATTGCTGATGGAGGGGTGGATAGTCTCGCATTTGTAACTCTTATGTCAAACAATGCACGCGGAATGCTAATTTTGGGGGGGCGCTCAAAGCTGGAATTCTTGCACACCACTGGAGGTTGGCAGTTCAAAACAGAAGATGAAAATCTCAACATGAATCTTGGAAAGGGTGGAGTAGGTATCGGGACCGTAAATCCAGAAGAAGAGCTTCATATTGCGCAATCTGTGGGAAATGTTGCTATTCGACTGGGAGCGTTTCATACGGGAGATTGGCTTCTCGTTCGGAGTGTGGGTAATGACTTTCCGTCCGGGGCATTTGGAATCCAGCGTGTAGGTATGCAGGCACCCGATTTTGTCATCAATAGTTTAGGGAAGGTCGGCATCGGAACAAAAAATCCCAATGGTACTTTAGACGTAAATGGGAGTATTTTTCAAAGAGGAAAGCAGTTGCATGCCGATTATGTCTTTGAGTCTGAATACAAGCTGGAATCCATTGAACAACATGCGAAATTTATGTGGAAGAATAAGCACCTTAAGGCCATTCCCAAGATGCTGCCCGATGAAAACGGCAACGAAATTGTAGAGATAGGTTCACATCAGAAGGGCATACTGGAAGAACTGGAAAAGGCGCATATTTATATCGAGCAACTCCTCAATCGCATAAAATCCTTGGAGGAAAGACTGACGCAGATGGAAGCGAAAAGGTAAGCGATCGATGAAAATCACATTTGAGTGTTGAGACGGGCAATTGCGCATACTAAAAAACTGAAAGAGCAATTTGGATAATGTAACATTGTAATAAGGAGAGAATCATGGATTATTTCCCAGATGATTTTAAAAGGATTCGTGCTTTTATCAATGATTTTAAGAATGCTGTTGATGCCTATGAAAACACAAACGTTGACACGAGAATCGTGGATCTAGTGTTTCCCGGCAAAGTCATCAATGTTGGGGACGAATTCAAGTTCAAGGTACAAGTCACCAATCAGGGCCAGCTCGACATGAAGAATGTCAGAGTACGAGTGATTGGAACAGCCTATGCAGATGTTGCAACGCTTCGTGGTCAATGGGGAAATGAGGCGCTTTCTCTAAAATTTAGTCTGGATGCTAACAATAGTAGTACAGATGAAAGCCCCACTATCTACAAAACGGAGGAATTCAGAGGTTTGGCCAAAAAAACTACTGGCGGTGTCAAGGTTATTGTGAAAGCAAAAATTGACTCATGGGATGCCAGTCTGGACCACATTCTGATTGACCATTCGGCGGAAGGCAAGGAAGAGGGTGAGTTGAAGGTGGATGTTATCCCTAGCAAGTAGCAGGTGTATGCGAACTCCAATTTGATAAAAGGGGTCGCGATAAAAGATTCTAATCCCTTTAATTCTTTGAGTGAAAGTATAATGCTTAAAGGGTTGATGCCGATACCACCTCCATAACCCCGGGCGTGGAAAGATGCCCATACCCGCTTTGGGGATCGAAACGAAGAAAGGCAGCAACCGGCGGGGAAGTAAGGATCGGCAGAATATTCTGTTGCTCTTCTTTGCTAAGCTTCAGCCAGCCTTCAAAAAAAATCGCTAGCAATTGGGCGGCTTTGCGGTAATTTACCAGGGTTAATTGAACCGGGAGCATTTTATCCGGGGAGACGTACAGGATCATTCCTTCACGCAATTTATAAGCCTTTTTCTCTGCACGGTGGAGCGCTTCGTTAAAAATTACCTCTAAAACGTCGCCTTCCGGGTCGTAGTTTAGCTTCATAAAGATTCTACCCTTTATCGAACTTTTTGGGGGGTGCACGACAAATTGCACAAATTATGGATAGCCCCGCGCTTCAGCGCGGGGAAAAGAGACCGAAGAAAATAAATTGGGGCTTCAGCCCTGAATGGTACTAAAACGCGGGGCTGAAGCCCCAGAA
>WYBG01000227.1 GCA_011526015.1 Deltaproteobacteria bacterium
TCGGCGGTCGCGCGGAATAATTTTCGCGCCAGCGCCTTTTGAATGCGCTCCGCCCGAATGTGTTTGATGTAAGATTCTCCCTTGTTCAGCAGTTCCACTTTTGCGGGGTCGATATCGAACCCCAGGGTGGGGAATTTTTCTTCCACGAATTCCAGGATCAGCGGCAGTCCCACGTATCCTAATCCAACCACGCCAATCGTCGCCTGATGATCTTTGATCTTCTGCAGCAATTCCATACAAACCTTCCGTAGTTACGCGTTTTGAGTTTTTGAGGGTGTTCAGGTGTTTTCGTGTTCAGGTGTTTTAGTGTTCAGGTGTTTTGGCGGGAAGAACACGATAACACTAAAACACTTGAACACTATAACACTACTTCCTTCCGATTCCGTAATATGCAAATCCCAGGTCTTTCATCTTGGCGGGATGGAACACGTTCCGCCCGTCGAAGATGACCGGGGTGCGCATCAAGGATTTGATTTGTTCGAAATCCGGTTCCCGGTAGTTCAGCCATTCCGTAACCAGCACCAAACCGTCGGCGTCGCGGATCGCTTCATAATAATCGTCGAACAAGGTTACATAGTGATCTAATTTTAAACGGCGGGCTTCATTCATCGCCACAGGATCGTGGGCGTTGATCTTCGCCCCTAATTTGTGCAGCTCGTGAATGATCGGGATCGAAGGCGCTTCGCGCATGTCATCGGTCTTCGGTTTAAAGCTGAGCCCCCAGATGGCCAGGATTTTGCCCTTGATACTCCCTCCGAAATGCTGGAGGATTTTAGGCACCAGGATCAATTTCTGCCGTTCATTGACCTCTTCCACGGCTTCCAGAACCCGCAGCCGGGAATTATATTTTTCGGCGGCGCGCACAATCGCTTTGATGTCCTTGGGGAAACAGGAACCGCCGTACCCCACCCCCGGGAAAATGAACGAGTAGCCGATGCGTTTATCGGAGCCGATTCCTTTGCGCACCATTTCCACGTCCGCGCCGATGGCGTCGCAGAGGTTGGCGATTTCGTTCATGAACGAAATCTTGGTGGCTAAAATGGCGTTGGCGGCGTACTTGGTCAACTCCGCGCTCAATTCATCCATGATGATGATGGGATTCCCGGTGCGCACGAACGGGGAATATAATTCCCGCATGGTTTCCGCCACCTTGGGGTTTTGGGTTCCGATGATCACCCGGTCGGGATACATGAAATCGTCGATGGCCGCGCCTTCTTTCAGGAATTCCGGGTTGGAGACCACGTCGAAAGGCAGGCTGGTCTCCTTTGCAATCGTATCCCGCACCTTAAACGCGGTTCCCACCGGCACGGTGCTCTTGTTGACCACGATTTTATACTGCCGCATATACTGCCCGATCTGCCGGGCCACGTCCAGCACGTGGGTCAGGTCCGCGGAGCCGTCTTCATCCGGCGGGGTTCCCACGGCAATAAAAATCACGTCCGATTTCTGTACCGCCGTCTGCATATCCGTGGTAAAGGTAAGCCGTCCATTGCTTTGATTTCGTTTCACCAGTAAGTCCAGTCCCGGTTCGTAGATCGGGATAAACCCTTCCGTGAGGCTCTTGATCTTCCGGGGGTCGTTATCCATGCAAATCACGTTATTCCCGCTTTCCGAGAAACACGCTCCTGCAACCAGCCCGACATAACCGCTACCGACAATGGTCAATCTCATTTCTTCTCCTCTCGTTTAAGCAATATTGCTCTTTTTCCGCCGTTTCAAATCATGCCCGTAATAGCTGTAGTAGTGGTAATAGTAGTAGTGATAATAAGAGCCGTAAGCGCGCTCCACGTTCACGCTGTTGAGCAGGCAGCCGACCACGTGGGCTTTCACGTTATCCAGCAAATTTTTGGCCCGGGCGATGGCGGTTTTTTGGGTTTGATGCGCCTTCACCACTAAGATCAGCCCGTCAACTTTGGTGCTGAGGATCGCCGCGTCCGTCACCGCAATCACCGGGGGGCTGTCGAACAACACCACGTCGAAATGGGAGCGGGCCTGCTCGATGAACTCATCCATCTCCTCCGAAGCCAACAATTCAGAGGGGTTGGGCGGCAGGGGGCCGGAGGTTACCACGGAGAGATTATCCACCATGGTGGGTTTGACGATCTCGCTGAAACTCATCTTCCCTAACAGGAAATTGGTGATGCCCCGGTCCTTGCCCAGGTTGAACACCGAATGGATCACCGGGCGGCGCAAGTCCGTATCCACCAACAGGGTTTTGCTGCCCATCTGGGCCATGGTAATCGCCAGGTTAGCGATAGTGGTGGATTTTCCTTCTTTGGGCGCGGAGCTGGTGACCATCAAGGTAGATTCTTTGTTCTTCAGCTTTTGGAACTGAATATTGGTTCGCAGGGTGCGGTAGGCTTCCGAAACGGGAGATTTGGGGTCCAGGTGGGTGATCAGGCGGGAAGCGACCGTTTCGTCTTCCACGGTTTCCCGTTCCCCCCCGCCGTTGGTAGAAAAACGCCGGGAAATGGCTTCCCGGGATGAAATTTCCGGGATGATACCCAGGATCGGGAAGCCCATCCTTTCCAGAATTTCCGGATTTTTGATGGAGTCGTCGAAAAATTCCAGCAAGAAGGTTAAACCGATGCCCAGCCCCAGGCCGATCAGCGCCCCTAAGAGCAGATTCAGGCGCTTTTTGGGGCTGATCGGTTCCTCCGGCTCGATGGCGTTATCCACCACCCGCACGGTTTCCTTTTGCCCCGCTTCGGAAATTTTGGTTTCTTCTAATTTCTCGGTCAGCAAGGCGTAAATGTTCTGGTCCACGCTTACCTGCCGTTCCAGCCGCGCCAGCTCCAGCCCCTGGCCGGGCAATTTCTCCAGTTCCTTCTCGTACTGGCTGACCACCTCCTGCAGAGCGTTTATCTTGGCGGTATTGCCTTTGATGTTGGTTTCAAGCTGCAGAATCGTGGTAATGTGGTTCTGGGCGATTTGCAAGGGATCGGAAACCATACTGGTGGTGGCAATCCGCTGCGCCTCTTCTTCTAATCGTTGTTGCACCGCGCGAATGCGGTTGCCCTGGCTTTTCAATTCCAGTTGATACACTTTCGGATCGATGGACTGCTCCTGGGCGATCAGGGATTCGTACTTCACCTTCTCGCTGACCATCCGGGCATATTCCTGCTGCAATTCGCCGAGCAGGGGGCTGGAAATCTGGGTGACGTCCGAGGAGAGCAATTGGCGGCGCTCGTCAAGTTGCTTTTCCAGGTTGCGTTTTTGTTCCTGGACTGCTTCCTGCTCCACCTGGGTAGCCTCCATGGCGGCCTGGGCCTGCGCCAACTGGGTGATCAATTCTTTGGTGCGGTCGTCTAAGGAGACTAATTTTTCATTTTCCCGGAATACTCGCAGCAAATCTTCGGATCGTTTCAACTCCTCGCTTTTTTTACTCAACTGGAATTCTAAGAACTGGCGCAAGTCTTTGAATTCCGCCAGATTCGCCTCCTTGTTCATCAAGCGGTAGGTTCTGGCGACAGTGTTACAGATTTCCGCCGCCTCGAAGGGCGTCTGGGCAGAAAAAACAATTTCGATGATATCGGTATCGGTTTTGGGAATCACCTCCAGGTGCGACATAATCCAGTCCACCTGTTTGCGGAGGATCATATAATTGCCGTCTTCGTTCGGCTGGAAAATAGCCAGCGAATCCCGGTAGGACGCCGCCTCCAGGGCTAACACCACCCGCTCCGCCAGGGTGCGGCTTTTCAGAATCTCTACCTGGTTGGTGATGGTGGTGGATTGGGGGTTGAGATAATTGGCGTCGAAAATCGCTCGTTGCATCGCCCCCTGGCTTTCCACCAGAATCTTCGCCCGCGCCTGGTACACCGGTTTGGTAGTGAAGGTAAAATAGGCGGTAACGATCAGCACCCCCAGGAAAGACGCCAGGATGATCCAGCGGCCGCGATAGAGCACCCGCAGATAATCCTGCACGCTTAACTGTTGTTCATTTTCTTGCGAATCCACAAAACTTTCCACAAACTACCCCTTAATATTTCGATGTTAGCTCTTTCGCCCTTTTTGCTGTACCAGTGAAGGCCAACGTATGGAATATCCCTGCGCATTTATTGTGGTAAATTATTTTCCCCGGGCCTCTTAAATCAATAAGGCATAAAAAGGACTTGCCGAATAAGAGATAGTTATTCGGCGTAAATTGCCAAATCTTTATTGCGATCCCAAAAAATCTACAGGCGCAAATCGACGACTTGAACGCCTTCGGGTGGGCTAAAGGTGAAAACCGCGCTCGCCAATACCGGGTTGAATTCGATTTTCGCAATCCGGTATTCGGTTTCATTGGCATTATAGTCGGTATAAATAATGCGGTCGATTTCCCAGCTTCCGTCCACCACCCACACCTTGATGGCGGTAAACATGCTCTGTTCCGAGGGATTGGGGGTGAGTTTCAAGACGTGCTTCTTCTTCCCGCCCTCTTTGATTTCCTCCACCACCTGGCCGTAATAGTGTTCTTTGATCTGGTACAGAAAGCTGTTCAGAAAAACTTCCTGCTCTTCTTTTTTCGCATAATCCACCAGCACCTGGTTATCGAGCTTGTTATAGCGCCAAAAAGTATTTCCATCGTTTACCAGCACCTGGTCTTCGGATTCCAGGCGGAATTTATCCTTTCCTTCCATTTGCAACACCGCGTCCACCTCGCTGACCGTGCCGGTCAACTGGTAGCGGGCAATCTCCTTGAACTGGATGCGGATGGTTTTGGTAGAACGGACTTTTTTCTGCACCTTCTCAATGATATTATCGGCGTCCGCGCCGTAGATCAGGCCGGGCAAAAATGCGCCCATCAACATCACCGCAACGATTTTCAGAAGTAATTCTTTCCTAAATTTCATGCCAGGTTATTCCTTATAATTGATAATTGGTTTTCTCTGTCACCGGTTTCTTAGGGATGCTGATTTAATTATTTCCTGATTTAACATTTTTGGCATTATCTTTGAAATCAACTCAACATGTCACCACTACGTGGTTTTTTAACTAAAGGGAGACTCCATTTTCTATAAACATTTCA
>WYBG01000228.1 GCA_011526015.1 Deltaproteobacteria bacterium
CCTTTCTCCTGGGTCATTCCCGAATGTTTCTATCGGGAATCTATAAGTTTTAGGCCTGTGGATGCCCGATAAAGACATTCGGGCATGACAAAGGGGTGCAAGAACTTAGTGTTTGTCGCACTAGTTGGTCTGATGCGCACGTGCAATCCCACTAAAACACCAGAACACCTTAATACAGATTTATCCGCCGGATTACTTTTTGGAGATAATCGCGGGTTTCCCAATAGGGAAGGTTGTAGAGCAGGTGCTGATACAGGCGCGGCGGCGGCAGGGCGTTGATCGCCGGAATGGCCGCGCTGACGTTCCGCCCGCCCCCGAAGGCCCGGGCCACGTTATAAGGACCGGTATTATACCCCGCGGTCATCACGTACTGGCGGTTTAGCGCCTCCCCCACCGCCCCGAAATAGTGATACTCCAATTTGTGCAAATAAACGATCCCTAACTCGATGTTGGCCGGGGGATCGAACAGCAGCGCCGGGGAAGGCTCTCCCCGGCCGCCCAGGAATTCGTAGGCTTCTTTTCCCCCGGAAAAGGGAACCAGTTGCATCAACCCGTAGGCGTGGCCGACGCCCCCGCCGGAGCGCCGGAAGGTGGAAATCGCCCGGGGATTGAATGAAGATTCGGTGTGGATAACCGCCATTACTAATTTGGGATTCACGTTATACTTTTGGGCAAACTGCCGCACCAGCGGGGCGACCCGCTGCGCCCGGGTGCGCAGGTGATCCTGGCGGAAAGGGATGGTGATGTCCATCTTCTCGTAAGTATGCCCGTTCGGGGCGAGGTGGGAGCGAATATCGACGTAACCGGGTGGAAGCCGGCTGACGTTAGGGTCGATTTCCAACTGGTTATCCAGGATGGGGGGTTCGTTCGGGCGCGCCCGTTCCCGCAATAATTGGTGCAGGATTGCGATGGCGCGCTGCTGCAGGGTTCCGGGGTCCTCCCCTTTTTCGCCCAATACTTCGATTTTCAAATTTCCGTTCTCGAAATCCGCCTGGAAACGGCTGCTCTCGTTCTCACCGTAGCCCACCCAAACCCGCACGTCGGAGAATTTCAAATCCTGCCATTTTTTCTTCACCGCTTCTACGTGGGCGTTCCAGGCGGAGGATTCCCGCTCGATCATATCCTGCCAGTGGAGCCGCTCCGCTTCCCGTTGTTTGTCCCAGGCTTCTTTTTCCCGCCGGTTGCGCTCCTCCCAGCGATTTTTTTCTTGCTGCTTTTGCTGTTCCCAGGTTTCCTGCTGCCCGAATAGCGGGGCGGCAGCCCCGGAAAGGGCCAGCAACAGAATAACCGCAAGTCTCATCATCCGCTTTTCCTCAAATTTTGATATGCGTGAGGCTTTACAGTTTCCTTAACTCAAGTTCCTATTGTAGCTCCCAACTTTATTGGCAAAATAATTTCATGGCAAAATGATTTTTGAATTATTGGTAGTCCTAAACGATTAATGCTGCTTAAAGAGGTGTATGGTGTCATTCCCACGCAAGTGGGAATCCATAAACTCAGCAGAAATCGTGGATACCCGCTTTCGCGGGAATGACAAAGCAGGCGGTCGAATAGCATAACAGCATTACTTATTTATGGCTACCTTTGAATTATTTTGCCATGAAATCATTCTGCCACAAAAAATCCTGAAAAGTTGAGGATTACCTGGGCCAACCCGGCTCAGGGCTGCGAACCGATGGATTCCAGTTTCAGGGTAATTTCGTAATGATTGATCAACACGTGGCTCACGTAAGTGGCGGTTTCATCGAGAGAAGGGATTTTCCCGTACGGTTTGTACATGCCTTCATCGGCGGTGCGGTACAGGCCGGCATTGTAACCGGCGGTGGCCGCCAGAATGTTGCCGTTGCGGGATTTCAGCCCCCCGGCTAGCATTCGCACCATGGTGTAAACCGGTTTTTTGTAGCTGAATCGCTCATCGAAATTCAAAATGAAGTTCAGGTCCGGGTCTGCGAATATGTCTCGCCCCTCGACATTGGCGAGCAGGTAGGAGCGGTAGTCATCTTTAGCCCGGTCCATTTGTTCTTCAAACTGTTTTGAGCGCTCCAGGTAGGCCAGGTACTCCCCCGCTTCCCGGCGGTAATCCGCCCCGCCGCCGGCGGAAATGATCTGCAGCGCCTCCTCCAGGGTAAATTCTTTTGCCGGGCGGCTGCCGCGCCGGTATTCGCCACGCTCCCTGCGCAGTTGATAGTACTCATCCGCTTTCCCCCCTGCTTCCGGCAGCCGGTAAGGCGGCTGGCGGTGTTCCGGCCGGGTTCCGGCGCACAATATGCCGTGCTCCTGCGCGGTGGGCTGGATGACCTGGCAAATCCCCACCGCCAACGCGCGGGAGATCGCGAATTCATGGAAATAGGATTCTTTCATGATCTGCGCCACTATCCAGGCCGGATCCACCGGGTAAATGCGCCGGTATTCCCGGGCGGCCTGCAAAATCCAGTAAATGATGTGGTAGATGCGTTTTTCCAGATCCACTTCCCGGAAGGTTTTACCCCATACCGGCATCGGTTGGTTGCTAAAATTGGCTTGCAGCACCTCCAGGGCGGCCCGGGTAAGGGCCTGGCGATAGTTTTTGTCGGTATCCTCCGAGGGAGGGAGATAATCGTTGGGGATGATAAAATTCAACGGGGCGCGGGGCCCGGAAGCAGTTTCCTGCCCGGCTAACAGTTGCGAAACGTCCGCGAGGGATAATAAAAACGCCCCGCTCAATCCTTTCAAAAAAATCCTGCGATTGGAATCCATCGGCTTAGCTCCCGGGGATGAGGTGCGCTGATTTTTTGAATTCCAAATATCACAAAATTTTCAAGTGAAGCAAGGGCTAATAAATAAAATCGTTATGATTCGGCGATCTCCGAGGGGGTAGCAGCCGTCATCAATCAGCTTTCAGCGGTCAGCTAAAAAGTTTTTGAACGTACCGACCAGGAGGGTATTTACGGTTTCAGACTGTGTAACAGGCTGAAAGCTGACGGCTGATCGCTGATCGCTGAAAAAAAGCGCTCAGGCGGATTGCAGGTATTTTTCCATGATTGCGCTGACCACCTGGCGCGCCAGCGCTTCCGGGGGCCGGTCGGTGAGCACGTCTAACACCGGGTAAGCGGCCAGGGCCTGGCGGTAAAACCCCTGGAATTGCCGGATTTGCCCGGCGTTCAACTGCGGTTTGCGCCGCACGATGGTATCCGGGTCGTTTTGCAGGTACACCACCCGGTCGGGGCGGGGGTACAAAAGGCAAACCAGCCCGCGCAGCCACTTGAATTGTTCTACCGGGCGGTCTTTGTAAATATATTTCAGATCGTAGATGTAGCGGTCGCTCAGCACAATCGCCCCTTTGCGCAGGCGCGGGCGCACCTCGCGGAAGTAGCGGTACCAGAATTCTAAGTAAATGGCGAGGTAATAGAGCCAGCCCTGGATTTTCCCGCTGAGGAGTTTTTTGAGGAGCAGTAGCAGGGAATACTCCTTTTCCCGCCCTTGCAATTTCTCCCGCAACCGGCCCAGCCAGTCTTCCTCCGGGGGAGTGAGGCGCAGTTTTTTGTAGAGGCGCATGAACGGGGAGCGGATTTGCCCCCACGGTCCCATGTACACGGTATAAAATTTGATTGCGCCGGCCTGTTCCAGCTGCTGCTGCACCGCCCGGATGATGGTGCTCTTGCCCGCCCCGTCCACCCCCATAAAAGCGAAGTGCACTCCCCGGCGGCGATGCAGCCGCTTGCGCAGGCGGCGGTTATAGAACCAGCGCAGCCAGTTTGCCGGGGAGCGCAGCATCAGGGCGCGGCGGATTTCCCGGGCGGACTTTCCGGCCAACTTGCGATCTTTGCTGAAGGTTTCCGGGTGGAGGATGAATTGCTCGAAGCAGTTCCAGATATTCGCGCGGGGAACCCGCTGTTTCAAATACGCGAGGTCCGGCAGCGGGGAAAGGAGCTCTCTGACCCGCGGGAGATGTTTTTCCTGAAGATGGTTTTTACCGAGCAGGTTGTGGTAAAACAGGTGCAGCAATTCATCTTCCCGGGATAGAATAGAATGCCCTTCGGGGGTTTTTCGCAAACGCGCCAGCGCCTCCGGCAGGGAAAGGTAAACCAGCCCCTCTTGAATAAAGGCGTAGTGTACGTCCACCAGGCGCAGATTTTCCCCGTCGAAGGCGGCCAGCACTTCCTTGCCGGGAATCCCGGTTTTGCGTACCACAAAGCCTAATTCCTGCGCCGCCGCCACAAACTCCCGGCGGTGTTCCGGCCACACTAATATATCCAGCTCGTGGAGTTCCGGGGCCTCCGGCAGGGTATCGCGCAGCAGGGAGTAACGTACCCCCTTTTCCGACAATCGCTGGAGCAATTCCCGGTAGATAGATCGTTGATGATTCATTCGTGCAGTTTTATGGTTATGAATTAACGTTACGAGGCGCGGGAAGCGGGGAAAATATTGCGTATTGCGTATTCCGTATTGCGTGAAACGTGATGCGTAATGCGTAAGAAAAACGGAATACGAAATACGCAATACGAAACCATCACGTTTCACGCATCACGTTTCCCGCTTCCCTTAGCCAAACACCCGCTCCCACTCCAGCGCGTGAACTACTTCCGCTAATTCCGGCACGGTACGCACCCGCTCCAGGGCGAAGCGGTCGCTGCTGTGGCTCACGAACCCGTTGTTGGAAGTGCAGGAGCTGTCATAACCGGATTCGATGACGAATTCCCGGATTTGCGCGTTGAAATACTCGTACGGCCCGCTGTTGGGATATGAAAAATGGCGCATCGGCGCGCCCAATTGCTCTTCTAACACTTTTTTCGATTCGGCGATTTCCCGGCGAGCGTCCTCCGGGTCGGCGTTGGGCAGGTTGAGATGGGTGAGGGTATGGGAGCCGATCAGCATTCCCATCCGCGCCATTTGACGCACCTGCTCCCAGGTGAGGACCAGATTCTGCACTTCTTCGAGCAGGGCCGGTTCTCCCAACTGTTTGGAAAGCTGGCGGCGGATTTCCTCCCGCACCGCCCGGTCGTTGGATTTGATCAGGCGAACCAGCTCCCGGATCGCTTTCCAGCGCGAGGAGGTATCCGTTAAAGCGAATTCGGCCTGTTTCTCACCTAAGGTCAGCCGGAAAAAGCCCTGGGTGGTTTTGAGGATCAAACAGGTCACTTCCGAAAGCCAGAACAGCGATTCCCGGCCAATCGGTTCGGTGGTGATAAAGAAGGTTCCGGTGGCGGCATATTTTTTCAGGATCAGCGCCGCCTCTAAGTTGTCGGAATAACCGTCGTCAAAAGTGAACGCCACGCTGTTTTTGGGCAGGGGTTTGTTCTGCCGCAGGCAATCCACGATCTTATCCAGGGAGATGACCCGGTATTTGCGGGCAAAATATTTGACCTGCTGCTCGAACTCCGCCGGGGAGAGGGCAATGGCCGGGGAGGTGTAAAAATTATCCTGCGGCGCCACCAGGGCGTGGTAGCGCAGAATCGCCGCCTTGCGATTGGGCAAAAGGGTGCGGATCATGCCGTACACCCCGGCGCGGAGGAGCATCTTTTTGATCAACAGGGAGAGTTTTGGTTTGTTCATCGGTCGCTTTCCTGAGGAGATTGTTTGTGCAAAATAAATTTTGCACTCCGGATTTCACGACAAATATTCCTGGTGCCAGATCTGGAATCCTAACAGCGCCAGCAAATGGTCGGTGTAATCCGCCTTCATCTGGAAATGGTCTTGCAGCGCTTTTTGCACCACCGCGGGGTTGAATACCCCCTGCTTGCGCAGGTGGGATTCGCTGAGCAGATCGTAGGCCATTCCCTTCAATTCGTTGCGCACCCACACCCCCACCGGCGCGCCGAATCCTTTTTTCTTCTGCTGAAACACGTAGTCGGGGAATTTGCCCTCGAAAATCTTCTTCTGAATGTGGCGCAGCTTGAAGCCTTTCAGCTTCATGGCGGCAGGGATTTTGGCGGCGAATTCCACCACCCGGTAATCCAAGTAGGGAACCCGCCCCTCTAAGGAAACCGCCATGGCCATTTTGTCGGTCAGCATCAGCAACTGCTCCGGCAGGGAAGTTTTCAGATCGAAATACATGAGCTTGTCCAGCAAATCCGGGGAATCGCACTCGGCGAAATATTGTTCGTAAAAATCGGGGATTTCCTGATTTTTGAGCGCCAGTTGGCGGCGGAAATCATCCTGGAACACCGAGGTGTACACCCCGTACTGCTGCTGGATCGCCAAATCCGCGGTGTTGAGGTAGGCTTTGGCCAGCCGGAAATAATTCAACAGGGTATTATTGCGATCCACCGGCAGGGTGTTCACCACTTTTTTCAACACCCCACGGCGGAACCACAGCGGCAGGATGCCTAAGTAGCGGTTCATCTGCACGTTGAGGTAGCGGCGGTATCCCCCGAACAATTCGTCGCCCCCCACCCCGGAGAGGATCACCGTGACGGTTTCCCGGGCCAGTTTGGAGACCAGGTAGGTTACCAAGAAAGAAGAATCCGCCAGCGGCTCGTCGAGCGAGGCGATCAGTTTGGGGAATAACGCCGCCACGTCCGGCTCCACTAAAATTTCGTGGTGGTTGGTCCCGTAATCCTTTGCGAACCGGCCCGCGGCTTCCAATTCGTTGTAAAATTCATACCCTTTCCCAAAACCGATGCTGTAGGTGTTGATGGTGGGGGTTCCCAGCTCTTTCATCAGGTGCACGATCCCGCTGGAATCGATCCCCCCGCTCAGGAACGAGCCTAAGGGAACGTCCGAGACCAGTTGGTATTGTACCGCGCTTTTCAGCAGATCGTAGAGCTGCGCCCCGATCTCCTCTTCCGAACCGGTATGCTTGCCGGCGTAAGAGAGGCTCCAATAGGATTTCAGGCGCACCTCGTTGCCTTTGATGCGCAGGTAGTGCGCCGGGGGGATTTTGCGAATGCGCTTGAAGAGCGTGTAGGGCGCGGGAGTGAAGCCGTATTTCAGAAACGCGGCCAGCCCCTCCAAATCCAGCTCCGCCTTGACGGAGGGCAGCGCCAGGATCGCCTTGATCTCCGAGGCGAAGACTAATTTCTCCTCGTCGCGGTAATAATAGAGCGGTTTCACCCCCAGGTGGTCGCGCGCCAGCACCAGCGCCTGCTCGCTGCTATCCCAGATGGCCAGCCCGAACATGCCGTTCATGTGCGGAAAGGAATCCAGCCCCTGCTCCTGGTAGAGATGCAGCACCACTTCGGTGTCGGATTTGGTGGAAAAGCGATGCCCCTTCTGCTCCAGGCGCGGGCGATGATCCACGAAGTTGTACACTTCGCCGTTGAAGACGATCACCTTGCTGCGATCCTCGGTAAAGATCGGCTGGTGGCCGCCGCTGAGGTCGATAATGCTCAGCCGCCGCATCCCCAGCCCCACGTTATTGTGGGTAAAAAAGCCTTCGTCGTTCGGCCCGCGGTGCGCGATGCGGTCGGCCATCTGCTTCAAATCGCGTTGTTCCGCCTTCCGGGCGGGGTCGAAATAGTATATCCCTACAATGCCGCACATCTATTTCAGGTCTCCTTGTCCGGTATATCTGGAGTGCAGAATTTATTCTGCACGGGCAGTTCTAATTTGTGCAAAATAAATTTTGCACTCCATTTTTACGCCTCCCGCACGTGCTCCCACACCGCGTATTTCTCCCCCCGGAAGTCATCCCAGATGCCTAACAGCGCGGCGAGGTTGACCAGGTAGTAATAGTAGGGGAGGTAGAGCAGCTTCGGGATCGCTTTGCCGCGGCGGTCCAGCGACGCCCCGGCCCCGGCCAACAGCATGGTAAAGAGCAGCCCGGCAAAGCTGAGCAGGTAAAACCAGTGCGGGGAGAATAGCGCAATCAAGCCGCTACTGAGCAGCATCAGGCCCAGGAAGAGCAGGTTCAGCCAGCGGATCACCTTGTGGGAGAACAACGCGAACAAAAACCGCCCCTGGCGCAGCGGCTGAAACCAGCCTAAGTATTTCCGCACCGCCCGCCAGCTGCGGTTGACGATGCGCCGCTTGCGCCGGAATTCCTTCCCGAAGGCCTCCGCAGCGTCCTCGAAGCAGATCGCGCCGGGATTGAAAATGCCCCGGTAGCCTTTGGCGACGATTTGCAGCGGGTTCACGAAATCGTTGATGTCGTCGGGATCCAGATTCCAGTATAGCTCTTTGCGGATGGCGTAAATCGCCCCGTCGCCCCCGACCACGGAGTAAAAGCGCGATTCCAATTCCTTGAGGGTCAATTCCATGTCCCAGTACATCCCCTCGCTTTCGGTCGCCTCGCTGGCGTCGCCGCGGTTGTAGAGCGCCGCACCCACCACGTAGCCCACCCGGGGGGCGGCAAAATACTTCACCAGCTCCCGCAGGGCGTTTTTGCGGTACATCGCGTTGGCGTCGGAGAAAACCACCACTTCGCCCTTTGCGGTTCGCACGCCCTGGTTCAATCCCGCGGTTTTTCCGTTGCGGGCGTTCTGGCGCAGCAGGCGCAGGTTGGGATGGCGTTCCTGCCACTCCTGAACGATCGCGTCGGTGCGGTCGCTGCTGGCGTCGGAAATGACTAAGATATCCAGCTTCTCCGCCGGGTAATCCAATTCCAGCGCGTTTTGCAGCTTCCGGGCGATCACCTTCTCCTCGTTGTAGGCGGAGATTATCAGCGTAACCCCCGGCAGCTCCCCGGCGATTTCCGGCAAGCGGCGATTGGCGGGAAACCACCGCGCCAGCGCCCGCAGCAACGCCGGATAGACCAGGTAAGGATAGACCAGCAGAAACAGGCTGACCCAAAAGATGTAGTAAAAGGGTTCCAATTCCGTTTTTTCCGATGTTTTCAGGTAATGCGTAACGGAATACGAAATACGCAATACGGAATACTTATTACGAGTTACGCATTACGCCGCCCGCCCCGCCTCACCAGCACAGCCCTTTGTAATCCCCTTTCGCCTCCCCGGTGTCTTTGAGGATGCGCACGAAATCTATCACCGCATAATTCCCGTCCAACCGGCGAACCGCATCCGCAAATTCTTTGCTGTGGTTGCCGATGATGAGCACTTCCGCATGGTTGAGCACGTCGCGGATGCTCCCGACCATCAAATTGGAAATGTGGGGAATTCGCCGGGTGATATACTCTTTATTGGCGCCGAACAGCCGGGCCAGGTGAACGTTGCGGTCGTAAATCCGCAGGTCGTAGCCCTTGCCCAGCAGGGTTTCCACCACCGCCACCATGGGGCTTTCGCGCAGGTCGTCGGTGTCGCCTTTGAAGCTGAGTCCCAGGATGCCGACGCGCTTTTTGTTTTCCGAGATCACCATATCCACGGCGCGGTGAACGTGTACTTCGTTGCTGTGCATCACCGAGTTCAGCAGCGGCAGGTCCAGATCCTTTTCTTTGGCCCGGTAGGTGATGGCGCGGACGTCCTTGGGCAGACAGGAGCCGCCGAAGGCGAATCCCGGCTTCAGGTAGTAGGGGGAGAGATTCAGCTTATCGTCCATACAGAAAATTTCCATCAGCTTATGGCTGTCGATGCCCTCCTCTTTGCAGATGGTGCCGATCTCGTTGCCGAAGGCCACCTTCAGGGCGTGGAAAGCGTTGTTGGCGTACTTGACCATTTCCGCCACCCGCACTTCGGTGCGAATCAGCGGCGCGGCAATGGTTTTGTAAATATCCGCTAAATAATCGCCGCTGCGGCGGTCCATTTCCCCGATAATGGTGTAAGGCGGGGCGTAAAAATCTTGCAGCGCCGATCCTTCGCGCAGGAATTCCGGGTTGGAGCAGGCTCCGAAATCCTTGCCGGCGGTTTTGCCGGATTCCCCGGCGATGATTTCTAAGCATTTTTCGTGAGTTCCCGGCAGCACCGTGCTGCGAATGACAAATACGTGATAATGATTGACCTCCCGCAGCGCCCGGCCGATCTGCTCCGCCACCCGGAAAACGTGTTCCAGATTGATTTTGCCGCTCTTTTCGCTGGGAGTTCCCACGCACACTAAGGAGACGTCCGCATTGGCCACCGCTTCCTGCAAATTCATGGTGGCGCGCAGGTTGCCGCTCTCTACCGCCGCTTTGATGGCTTCATCTAAGCCCGGCTCCACCATGGGGCTTTTGGCGGAATTGATAATGTCCACTTTCTCCTTGCTGATGTCCACCCCGATCACTTTGTGGCCTTCATTTGCAAAACACGCCGCGGAAATGCACCCGACGTACCCTAATCCGAATACCGCAATTCGCATGAATTACCCTCCGAGATTTGTTTGATGATTCAAATTGTTAAACTGCCGGATGATTAAATGGCTAAATGGTTAAATTGTTAAATGGCAGTAGCGCAAAAGTAACCCTGTTAAAGATTAGAAAACAGTTGTATGCGCACCCAGGAACTGAGATATTTTATAGACTCCCGCTTTCGCGGGAGTGACATGAAAAGCACGTAAATTGTCATTCCCG
>WYBG01000229.1 GCA_011526015.1 Deltaproteobacteria bacterium
CGGTATAAGGAACATTTTTTTCTACAAAACGGGTTTGTTCAACAAATTTTTCCATGTCTCTGTGTGCTCTGTGACCTTTGCATGGTGAGTTTATCGAACCATGTGGCAAAATGCCTGAATAGTTACTCCTATTTTCTGGATTCCCGCTTTCGCGGGAATGACATTTTGAGCAAGTCAAAAATTCTAATTTTACATTGCCAGGCGATGCTGCCGCAGAATCTCCGGCTCGAACCGCGGGAAGAATTCCGGATCGAAATTCGCTTCCCGGAGATGTTCCAGGGCGTGTTCGGGGGTGCGCTTTTCCCGGATCCAGCGTTCGCAAGTCTGCTGGCGCATGCGAATGCCGAAAAAATTCATCCCCAGCAACTCCCGGGTGGCGGTTTTATATACCAGCCGCAGGCAATGCTTGCCGTCCGGGTGCTCCCAATAAAAAGATTCCTCTCCCTCGCGCGGTTCGTTGCTGACAAATCCGTAAGTCTGGTATTCGAGGTCGAAGAACTTGGCGGAATTGAACCAGATGCCCCGCTGGTAGCGGGTGCGCTCCCCGCAAATCGTCTGCGCCAGCGCCTGCCCCTGCAATCTTCCGGTGTACCATAGCTGCTCGATGCGGTTGGGGCTGCCGTCTTGCGCAACGATTTCCGCGCAGTCCCCCGCGGCATACACCTCCGGAATATTGGTTTCCAGGTACTCGTTCACTAACACCCCGCGATTGACTGCAACGCTGGAGTTTTTAGCCAGATCAATGTTGGGGCGCACCCCGGGCGTAAGCCCTACCAGCTGGCAGGCAATTTCTTCACCGCGGTCGGTCACCACGGCGCGCACCCGCCCGTTTTCGCCGGGGAGAATTTCTTTCAATTGAGTATGCAGCCGCAAGTCAATACCGTGCTCCAGCACGTGGCGGCTGACCAGCTGGGCTTCTTCCCGGGGCAGCACGTTGTCCCAATAATTTTTTTCCCGCACCAAAAACGTCACCGGGATGTTCCGGGAGAGCAGCATTTCCGCCAGCTCGATCCCGATCAATCCCCCGCCTACAATGACGGCGCGGGAGACGCCGCGGCTGTTTTCCTCTAACAATTGCAAATCCTGGCAGGAGTAAAGCCCCTGCACTCCTGGCAAATCCTGCCCCGGCCAGCCGAATTTATTGGATTGCGAACCGGTAGCGATCACCAGTTTATCGTAATGGAAGTTCCGTCCATCCTCCAGGCGCACGGATTTGCCCTCGCTGTCAAGTTCCGTAACCGTTCCCCGGGCCAGCTCGATGCGGTTTTTGGCCCAGAACCAGTCTTCGTAAGGCTTAGTGTCCTCGAAGCGCAGATGCCCCATAAAGACGTACATCAGGGCGGTGCGGGAGAAGAAATAATCCGTCTCGTTGGAGATCACCGTAATCTTCATATCGCTGCGTTTGCGCACCTGGCGGGCGGTGGTAATGCCGGTAACCCCGTTACCGATAATCACTAAATGCGGCATGCGAATTTTTTCCTGTCTCGAGCGCCCATCCCCGCCCTTCTTCGATTGCCCGAACGGGCCTGACGAGGCAGTGAGGGGCGCTGCGGATTTTTTGGCGGGGAAGATAGGAGTAAGTTTTCACGAAACTATCACGATTCCGGGAATATTTGGCAAGGCGGGATTGGGGGCGGGGCGTCAAAAAAAATGCCGGACACTGCACTGGTTAGGGGAAACATGCAGCATCCGGCAACAGCTATTTCAGGAAGCGAGCTTCAAAGCTTGCAGGCAAACTAAACCATGTGAAATTGAGCCTGCGCTCTTGCAATTTGGCGCCAGGGTAAAGCCTACTCCGCCTTTTCACCGGTTTCCACTTCTTCGGATTCAACCGGGCTCAATTGTTTTTCGATTCGAATACGCTCCCGGGTTTTTTCCTGCCAGCTCAAGGTATTCCACCATTTTTTTAAGTGGTCGATTTTTTGCTCGGAAACCACGGCATATTTGGATAACAGTTTGGAAACTTTCCGGTTCATGGCCATTCTCCTTTTTTGATTGTCTGATCGTTCAAAAACGGGGAGAAAATACAAAAAAAACTGCTCCCCGCCAACAGATAAGAAATTTGGGTAGTGATAAGTGAATGTCATTTAGTTAAAGCTATTATGGTCGTCATTCCCGCGAAAGCGCGAATCTATAACCCCTTGAATCTCTGGATTTCCGCTTTCGCGGAAATGACATTTTAAGCGCGATTTCCCTTAACTAAACGACATTGAGTGATAAGTTGTTAATGCTGCCTGCGACAAGCAAGGCTGCTTGACTCACTGCAGCGACCCCGCTCCTTGCGGGGTCGCTGCAGCGAGGAGCATTCATTGTATAGGACTACCGAAGTCTGGGATAAAAGCCTGCCGGGTCAAAAAATCCGCAAGAATCGGGTGGAGTTTGCGCCTGAAATTGTGTACCATGGAACGGAATTTAAAAGCGGAGAGACGAATATGAGCCTCATTCAAGCAGCGGATGATTATTACCGCATCGAGAAAGCGCTCCAATTTTTGGAAAATAATTTCGGGCGGCAGCCGGAATTGAAAGAAATCGCCGATGCCGCCTGCCTCAGCGAATACCACTTCCAGCGCCTGTTCAGCCGCTGGGTGGGCATCAGTCCCAAGCGATTTCTGCAATTTTTGACCAAGGAGTACGCCAAGCAGTTGCTGCGGGAATCGCGCAATCTATTAGATGCCACTTTCGACAGCGGCCTTTCCAGCCCGGGGCGGCTTCACGACCTCTTCGTTACCTGCGAAGCGGTAACCCCCGGGGAGTTCAAAAACCACGGCGAGGGATTGGTGATCCGCTACGGCATTCATCCCAGCCCCTTCGGGGAGTGCCTGCTGGCAAAAACCGAGCGGGGAATTTGCAACCTGATGTTTCTCACCGAAGGAACCGCCGCGGCAGTAAACTGGCTGCAACAGCAATGGGAGCGGGCAACCTTGCAGGAGGACGAGAGGGAAACGGCTTTGCTGGTTCGGCAAATCTTCGAGCCTGCTTCCAACGGAGCGCCCCTGCCCCTCCATTTGGTGCTGAAAGGAACCAACTTCCAGATCAAAGTCTGGGAGGCGCTGATCCAGATTCCGAATGGAGCGGTAGTCTCCTATGAGGACGTGGCCGGCATGGTAGGCAAACCCGGGGCGGTGCGGGCGGTGGCCAATGCGGTTGCGCATAACCCGGTCAGCTACGTCATTCCCTGCCACCGGGTGATCCGGAAAATGGGCCTCGCGCATGAATACCGCTGGGGATCGGCGCGGAAAAAGGCGATTTTGGGGTGGGAAGCGGCGAGAGCGATGAAGAGTGCAAAGTGAAGAGTGCAAAGTGCAAAGTGCAAAGTGAAAAGTGAAAAATGGGGGGAGGCGAAATGGCCGCCTCGAATTTTCAATCCGCAATCCGCAATCAAAAATCCGAAATCGCCATCGAGGTTCTCTGCATCGGCCATGCCGCTTATGACATTACTTTGCAGGCGCCCTATCACCCGGGGGCGGATGAAAAATGCTTTGCCGATAACCGGGTGGAGGGCGGGGGCGGGCCGGCCGCCAACGCGGCGGTAACCGTGGCCCGGTTAGGGGGGCGCAGCGGTTTTGCCGGTTACTTAGGCAACGACCTGTACGGAGAGCGCCACTTCCGGGAGCTTGCCGCCGAGGGCGTCAACACCGATCTGCTGGCGCGGGGAGACTTTCCCACCCCGCTTTCGGTTATACTGGCCAAGCCCGGGGGCCAGCGCACGGTCATCAACCACAAAAATCAAACCCCGCCGCTAACCCGTCTTTCTCACCCTCCCTCTTCATGGCAAATCGGGGCAATCCTTTTTGATGGGCACGAGCCGGACATCTCCCTGCCGCTGGCGGAGTACGCCAAATCTCGCGGCATCCCCACGCTGCTCGACGCCGGCTCCGTGTATCGCGGAACCCTTATGCTCGCCCCCCAGGTGGATTTTCTGATCGCTTCCGCGAAATTTGCCCGGGAGTTTACCGGGAAGGCCGATCCGGAGGCGGCGCTGCCGGAACTGGCAGCCGTAGCGCCGGCAGCAATCATTACCCTGGGAGAGCGGGGATTGTTGTGGAAACGGGGAGAAAAGAGCGGGAGCTACCCGGCGTTCGCGGTCGAAGCCATCGACACCACCGGCGCGGGCGATGCTTTTCACGGGGCGTTTGCCCTGGGAGTGGCGCGAAAATTCAACTTTACGAAGCTGCTTCAATTTGCCAGCGCAGCCGCGGCGCTCACCTGTACAAAATTAGGCGCCCGGAACGGAATTCCGGGCGCGAAAGAGGTAGCGCAGTTTTTGGAAAAGCTTGAAGGACCAGACCTCAAAGGTTTTGTGGCGTAAGCCATCCCTTCCGGGAAAAACCTTTGAGGTCTGGGCAGGGATATTAGCGGGTTCCCAAATTATCCGGCAGCTCGATGGCCTGCATGGGGAGAATCGCCGAATAGAGGATCACGCTGTTTTTATCGAACAATTTGATATCCATCTGCGGAGTGGGGCCGGCGCCGCCGTCTATCTCCAGGGCCATGATTCCTTCGACGTTATGCCGGGCGCACTGCTGCGGGATCTGGCTCATATTGAACGAATCCACCGGCTTCACATATATTTTGTAGTCGCGGAAAATTTTCGCCAGGTGCCCCAGGAAACGGTCCGCCCGGTAAGGCTCCTGGGTTTTCACAAACACCCCCAGGGTTTTGAAAGCATTGGAGCGCATCTCGATCGCCGCCTCAATCTCCCACTGGTATTTGATCAGTTTGCGATTGGCCAGCCGCCCGAAGGTAATGGGATCGTACACCTCTTCCTTGAAGAACTGGTTATCATTGTAAACGTACCCGATGTAAGGATAGTTGTCGATCACAAATTCTACCTTGATCCACTGGTTTCCGCCTTCCGGGTGGGAAAGTTTCCGCAGGTAAGCGCCCTCCTCGGCCTTGGCGATGATATTGTTGGTGGCCGTGCTGGGGCTGGTGCGGATGTTTAGTATCGGAACCACCACCCTCAAATAGGTTTCTTGAGTATTTGCATTCAACTCGGTTTGAATGGAAACAAGTTTTGAAGAGCTTTCCTGGAGTTGCGTCTCCATTTGCCCTATTTTGAAGCCGGTTGCCTCCAGTTCGGTTTTCAACTTGACGATCTCGGAATCCGCCTGAACCATGCGCTCTTCAAGAGAGGTGATCCGTTTGGGGTTTAAAGCGCAGCCGGTCAACAAAATCAGCAGGGTTACGCCAATGAAATTAGCCGCGCGCGCCATCGTTACATTGAATGCCATTTTGAACATTCCTCCTGAATTCGGTTTGTAGATTAAATCGAAACGATGGGTCAATCGAATCTCATTTCCCCGACCCATTCGACCCTTCGAAGTCTAAAGTTGATGAAGGAAAAGGGCTTTGGAGATCCCTTTTTGAAGAGTTGTAAATGACCTGAGTATTATCACACCGCCAGTACTCTTTCCAACAGTCCGTTCCGCTCGGGTGAACTTGTTCAACCAGGTATCCTGACAGGTGAAGCTTAAATTGCATTAAACCCCGGGGAAAATTTTGTTTCCAATCACAGAAGTTGGAAGTAAAAGTTTGGTATTCCCCGGGGCCAGGCGTACATTTGCCGAAAAAACGGATACGATGAGAGGCTGTTCGATAATTCTACTGGGCGTTGCTTTTGTAACGCTGCTGACGGGTGTATCCCCCCCGGAGAAAAGCGCGCCTGTTTACGGGTATAAAGTCGTCAATATCTATCCTCACGACCCGGAAGCATTCACCCAGGGACTGGTTTACGCGGATGGGGTTTTGTACGAGGGAACCGGCCTGGAAGGAAAATCCAGCCTGCGAAAAGTGGCCTTGAAAACCGGCACAGTGCTGCAATTGCATGAGCTGCCCAATGCATATTTTGGCGAAGGAATCGCCGTTTGGGGGGATAAAATTATCCAGCTCACCTGGGAGACAAACGTCGGTTTTTATTATGACCGGCACAGCTTTACGCTCATCGATCAATTCTACTATTCCACCCAGGGCTGGGGGCTTACCCATGACGGGGAGCGGTTGATTATGAGCGACGGCAGCGCAACCCTGTATTTTCTCGATCCGGGCACTTTTATGGAAATCAGCCGGGTGGAAGTAACCGATGAGAACGGGCCGGTGGATAAGCTCAACGAATTGGAGTACGTGCGCGGTGAAATATTTGCCAACGTCTGGCCCAGCGACCGCATCGCGCGGATTTCCCCGCAGACCGGGAAAGTTTTAGGATGGATCGACCTGGCCGGGCTGTTGGGGCATTACAAAAATAACCGCGAAGTGGACGTGCTGAACGGCATCGCCTACGATGCGGAAAATGACCGCCTGTTCGTCACCGGCAAATTCTGGCCGAAGCTGTTTGAGATCAAGTTGATTCTCAAGGATCAAGGATTAAGGATGATGGATGAAGGATGAAAGGAGAGATGATGGCGCAAGAGACGATTTTCAGCAAGATTATTCGTAAGGAAATTCCTTCCGACATGGTTTACCAGGATGACCGGGTGACCGCGTTCCGGGATATTCATCCCCTCGCGCCGGTGCACGTCCTGATCGTGCCGAACAAGCCGATCCCCACGGTTAACGACGCTGCAGCAGAAGACGAGCAAATTTTGGGGCGCCTGTTCACCGTTGCGGCTAAAATCGCCCGGCAGGAGGGCATCGCTAAAGACGGCTACCGCCTGATTGTAAATTGCGGCGAGCACGGGGGGCAGGAAGTCCAACACCTGCACCTGCACCTGCTCGGCGGGCGGCCATTAGGAGCGATGCTGGTGAAGAAATGATTTTCGGGTGTTCAGGTGTTATGGTGTTTTAATGCTTTAGAGTGTCTTATCACGTGGTCTTTGACAATTCTGGGGTTGCCAGCTTATCATTACTTTTGCGAATTCAACTTTGTCGTAAGCAAAGAGCAGCTCCGAGGAACATGAATTATGCTCACATCTTGTCTGTACTAAGATGTGCATGTAATTTCTGATTTACCGCGAAGCGGTTAAACTCCACAGCCCCCGGTTCGCAGGGAAGCGAACCCGGGGAAGAAAAAAACAGAGAGTTTAAAAAACCCTGAAAGGGTTTAACAACCACACTATTGTAAAACCCTTTCAGGGTTTTATCACTTTGGGCGTGTTTTTATACCC
>WYBG01000023.1 GCA_011526015.1 Deltaproteobacteria bacterium
CCGATGCCGGGCGCTTCCACCACGTAGAAATACATTCCGTGGGCAATCTCCAAACCGTCTTTAGTGCGCAAATCCCAGGAAGCGCGCCGGTTGGCCTCCGTGGCGCTGTGTTGAATCCGCTGCACCAGCCGCCCGGAAACCGTAAAAATGGTGATGCTGCACTCCCGGGGCAGGTTAACGAAGTCGATCCGCCGGTCTCCCCGGCCCTCGGCTTCATTATAGACCTTGCGCTCCAGGGGATTGACCGCGATGTAGGGGTCCGGCACCACGTAGATATTGTCCAACTCGTTCGCGGCTTTGGAATTGTTGAAATCATTCCCCACCACGGTAAACTCGATCGCATCGTGGCGGTCGAAGGTCTTGCGGGTAACGATCTTGAAAACGTCGCCCGGTTGGGGAGGAATGCGGGCGCTGGAGTCCACGTTGGCCGGGAAAGAGAATCGCAATTTATATAGCGTCCAGGGAGGAGGAGGCGTTTTTCTCTTGGAAAATGTAATCTCATCATTATGATCCAGCACGCCCGCTGTCGATTGGTCGATATAGAAAAAATCGAGTTGAAAGGTATTATCCGCATCGGTCACGTCCCAGATTTGGAAATTAGACCGCCGGTTGTTCAAAGAGGTGTCCGCGTTCAGCTCCATCACCCGGATTTCATAATCCCGCCCGACGCGCTGGAATTGCGATTCAGTGAGATCGATGAGCGCCAGGGGCGAATTACCTTTGATCCAGGAGGAGGCGGCGAGGTCTATGCGGGTAGAATCGTTGTGCAACAGCAGACGCAGCCCTTCAACGATATATTGTTCGTTGAAGTCGTTGTTCCGGGGGTTTTCATAATTGCCTAATATAACGCCTTCGGTCAGCGAGGTTAAGACCATGTGGTTCACTTTGCCGGTATAAATCAGGGGGTCCAGGGGTTCGTACTGCCCGTTATCGCCGAATTCCACCCGGTAGCGATGGTTGGTTTTAACGGTGAGGGGGTTAAAGAACTGGATTTCGATGCTGCCGGTGCCGATGCCGGAAACATGCTCGAAACCGGCCTCGCTCACCTGCGGCGCCAACCATCCCCCGGAGCGTTCGGTGGGAATCACCGCCGCGGTATTGGGATCGAAAGCGATGGGGCGGCCTAACAGGTCAAGCTGGATGTTGACGGGCGATTCGGTGGGGGAAATCGACGCTAATCCTTGCTTAGCTGAAATGCCCAGGTCGAAAAAATCCGGGTGGTAGCCCTGGTCGAGCGAGGCCACGGCATAGTAATAGGTTCTTCCGTTGATGACCGTGGTATCCACGAAGTGGTGCTGCAAACCGCCATCCGTACCCATGTTGTATTTCACCCCCAAATCGCTGCCGGGGCCGATTTCGCTGCCGATGCTAATGGGATGAAGACCTTTCAAACCGTTATCCAGGTCGAAGATCGCCATGGGTTTGAACAGGAAGGGGTTGCCGAACGCGTCGGTGACGGTTTTGATCTCGTTGAAGGTCGGGTCGGTGCTGCGGTACACGTAATAGGCTTCAAAATCCGCCCCGTAGATGGGATCGCGGGAGCGCTCCGCGCCGCTGTCCCATTCTAAAAATACCCGCAGGTGGTCGCCGTTGGCGGTGAGAATCGGCTGGCGGGGCGGTTTGGCAAAATTGTAGTCGTTATCGTAGATCACCTGCATGGTGCGCTTGTTGCGGAAGATGTCTTCATAATCGTTGCCGAATACCAGGGCGATGGCGTAGCGCTGCCGGCGGTCCACCCCGGCCAGGGGAATGTAGCCGCTGCCGTAGGAAACCGAAATATCGTTTTGGTAGCCGGGCACAATGACGTGGGTTCCCGGCGGAATTTCGGTATTCCAGTAATATTCGTCGTTGAGGGCGCCGTAGCCGTTGGGGTCGCCGGTGTAGCGGAGGTAAAAAGAGGTCAATCCCACCTGGTCGCTTTCGTCGTTATCGGTGCGGTCAAAATTCGGCTCTCCGTCGGTGGGGATGCCGTCGGCCTCGCCGTCATCAGGGCCGGGGTATTCAAAAAACTCCGGCCCCAGGCCATCTTCGCCAAGATCGTCATTCAGCGGTTCCCAGTCTAAGCGCCCGTTCTCATTCAGGTCTTCTCCGGGGTCTAAAATGCCGTTGTAGTTCAAATCTTCGTTGTCATATATACCGTTGCCGTTCAGGTCTTCCCAGGGCCGCCAGTCTCCGTCATTGTCGATGCCGTCGTACTGGCTTTCGTCGATCATCCCGTCATTATCATTATCAATCCCGTCCGAGGCCAGGCCCGGGCTTTCCAAAAAGGCGAACCCAAAATATCCCAGGGGGAGGCCCTGGTTCGAGGTAAAAGTGCGGTTCCAGGCATAGGTAATGTCATCCAGGGTATCGAAATCGGCGTCATCGAAGGCATATTCTCCCCCCAGGTCCGGGTCGATATACATGCCCACGATGCAGGTGGGCAATTCTTTGGCGGCGCTATCGAGGGCAATGTCGTAAATGCAGATCATAATATCTTCCGCCAGGCGGGCGTTCCACTGGTAGGCGCGCGCTTCGGTTTCGATGCCCAGTCCCCGCCTTCCTTCCGGCCAGGGCCGGGGATCGTCGAAGGGGTAATATTCGAACTCGTCGTTTTCCCGGTCATCCATTACGTAGTAAGATTCCTGGTCGGCGCGGGCGTAAGCGCCGTATTCCCCGTTCCAGCGCGAGGCGCGTTTGCTGGGGCGAACGCCGTCATCGCCCGGAAATGAACCGATGGGCCAGTCGGTGGGCCAGGTCTCCCGGCGGTGGCTCATGGCGAACCAGGCGACCTGGTTTTGCATGCTCAAATCCAGCACCCCGTTGCCGTTAAAATCCTCCTCGGGCTGCAGGATGCCGTCGCCTTCCCCAAAGTCTCCCGAGCCGGGTAAACCATCAATCCCCAGGTCCTCGCTAATGCCTTTGACAATCGGCGTGGAGAGCGAACCGGGAATATCCATATTGTAATAAGCCGGCAGGGGCATGGTGGCGTATTCATGGGTTCCGTCCGGCGAAATTTCCTGCACGGTATTATCGGAAACGATGTGGAGGGTATCGCCGTTGTGGTTCACCACTTCCGCGGCCACGTAAAAGAAGGCCCGCCAGATATAATCCGAGCGGTTGGCTCCTTTCGGCCAGCCGATCCGCAGGCCGTAGTTGTTGCCGGATTCGCCCTGGGAAATTACCCCGGAGTTGGTAACCGGCCCGGTTACCAGGTTGCCATCGTGCATGGCGATCTGGCGGTACTGGGAGTGTCCCTCTTGCACGGTTTTGGTGCCTTTGGAAAAGCGGGAATACCCCCGGGTGTTGTGCAGGGATCCCTGCCCCTGTTGCGATCCCGGCTCTCCCTTTTTGATATTCTGGGCAACGATCGCATCGCTGCCGCCCAGCATGAGCAATATTGGTAAAGCGCTCCATGCGGTAAGGAGATTCTTCAAGCGCCGGCGTAAAAATGAATCTGGCTTCATCATAGCATTCCTGTTCAGGTTACAAACTGATTCTTAAAACTTCACTTCCATCCCCAGCTCGATTTTCCGGGGAGTGGAGAAGAAGTCCGGGTTCAGGATCACTTCTTCATAGGTGAAGTGGCCCTCTTTTTCCAATCGTTCGAGGTATAAGGCCATCTCCGAGGGGCGCGCGGCATTCCGGTCCGCCCGCCCGGTGGTGGCATAGACCTCTTCATGATTCAAATGGTCGAAAAGATTGTCGATTTTCAGGAAAATAATGGTTTGGAGGTTGAAAAATCTCAAATCCTTCTTCGCTTTTAAATCCACGTTCCAGCGCAGCGGTTTGAGGGCGGCGTTCTTATATTCCAGATCATTCAGCTCCGGGTTGGCAAAGAGATCCGGGGTAAACGGGGTTCCGGCGTTCAGCCAACCTACCAGACCGACGCTCCAGTTTCGTTCTTTCACAAAATTGACAAACGCATTGAAGGTGTGGCGCTGGTCCCAATCCAGGGAGTTGATTTGCCGGTCCGCGAAAGCCACCGGCTCGCCGCCGATTTGAGTGGAGGTATAAATCAATTGCAGCGCCTCCGGGCTGGAAGAGCTGCCATTGGCATAGGAAAGGGTATAATTCATGCCCCCGTTGACAAATCCGCTTCGCTTGGTAATCCCGAAGGTGATCCCCCGGGAATTGCCGTAATCGCGATTGACGTAGCGTTGATAGGTGACGTTGTCGATGGTTTTTAGTTCTTCGATGCCCAACAGGTTTTCGAAATCCTTGTAATAGGCGGTAATGTCCACGGCAATGTCATCGCTGAGGCCCTGCTGCAATCCGATTTCGTAGGCGATGGTTTTCTCCGCGTTCAGATCGGCGTTGCCCAGGGTTCGCCCCTCTAACTGGAACTTGCTCACCGTCACCAGGGGTTCGTTGTACATGCGCTGGAAGCTGGGCATCTGAAAGAAATGCCCGTAAGCGGCGTGGAAGGCTCCCCGGGATGAGATCGGGAAAGAAATTCCTAAGCGCGGGCTGAACTGGTGTTTAACCGTGGCGTCTTGCAGGTTGGCATCGATGCCCAGGTTAAAGGATTCGGTGCGATAGTTGATGGGCACTTTTTC
>WYBG01000230.1 GCA_011526015.1 Deltaproteobacteria bacterium
GGAAATTTTCATCCACGTCCCCTAAAATCTCCGCTTCCCCAATTGCGTTGCCGGCCAGCCCGACCTCGTAAGGATTTTCATCCGGATCGTTGCTGAAAATGGTCAGGGTGGCCATTTTAGTGCCCGAGGCGGTGGGAGCGAAGGTTACCACAACGTCGTGGGATTGCGCCGGCGGCACCGTAAAGGGAGCCCCGCCGCCGGTAACGGAAAATTCATCGGCATTGGGCCCGATGCTGAAGGCGGCGGTGACTTCCAAATTCACCGTTCCGGTGTTGATGACCTGAAAGGTCTGGTTAGCAGTAGCGCATGTCTGCACGTCGCCGTAATTATGGAACATGGGAATCACCGCAATGTCCGGCTCCTGAAGCGCCGCGCCGTCAAAATATACCACGTAAAGCCCGGTTTGCATGTCGGAAATCAGCACCTTCCCGGAGTTAAAAAACGGGAAAGCTCCCCAGGCACCGTTGTAGCCGCTGCCCGGTTGGGGATAGGTGTCGTAATATCCCGCCTCGAAAATATTGTCCGGGTCGGAAATATCCACGATCCGCAAGCCGTCAACGTAATGAGAAACGTACGCATAATCGCCCTTGACGTGGGTATTGTGCGCCAGCCCGCCGGGAGCCAGGTAATTATCGGTAATGAAAGCGTTGTTGAGGTTTTGAATATCCCACAGCTTGATGGTTTTGCCGGTGGTCTCCTCCGTGCTCATCAGGTATTTCCCGTCGTCGCTCATCCACGCGTTGTGTACGTAGCCGCTGGCCGGAACCGGGATGCGCACCAGCAGGGAAGGCAATGCCGCGTCCATTAAATTGAAAACTCCCAGGGAGCCGCTGCCGCCTTCGGAAACATAGACGATGTTATCGCGGGCATACACGTCGTGGCATTCGATCCCGAAAAAGGAGACCTGCACCGGGGCAAGGGGATTGGCAAGACTGAGCGCCCGCACCGGCTCCTGAAAGCTTCCCTCGGCGTAGAGCATGGCGTTGGGTACGTCGATGTAAATGTTATGGGAGGTATTGAAGCCGGTATAGGTGGCCGCCAGGGTGGCGGTATTGGGCAGGCCGGAGAGGTCGATGATGTGCATCCCCCCGCCGCCCTCGTTCACCACGTAGGCGTAGTGCTGGTAGGTTTTGATGTCCCGCCAGGAGGAGGTGGTGCCGGCAATAAATGTCACCTCCGTGGGGTTGTTGGTATCGGTAATATCGATGATGCTGGTACCGGTTCTGACGCCCAAAAGGGCGTACTCCCGGCCATCCGGGGCGGTGTAGCCCCAGCAATCATTATACCCGCTGGCGGGATACATGTTGACGTGCGCCCGCAGGGGCACGTTGGCGCTGCCCTGGCCGCGGGCGAGGCCGGGAAGCATGATCAGGAGCGCTGACAGCAGAACGGTTTTACGCAATAGCTCTTTGAGCACGGGTACACCTCCTTTTTGGTGAGATACAACCTCCCCGGCTCTTTCGCAGCCGGGGAGGTCCGGATACTTTAGAGTGCGATCCCGGAAGGCCGGGATGCACCAGAATTCGCATTTGCTTTTGCACGCCAATTTAGTGCGAATGCTTCAAAAGGCAAAACAATTTTTGCAATCCGCTATTTTAGCAGCAGAAGTTTGCGGTCGGCAATGAATGTACCGCCCCGGCCGGCAGGGGCCGCCGTATCACCCCGGGGCTCTGCCCACATCCGCAGGAAATATATCCCGGAGGGCGCCGCCTGCCCCTGCTCGTTGCGGCCTTCCCAGCGCAGCAGGTAAGTCCCCGCTTGCTGTTGGCCGTTCACCAGCGTTTGTACCTTCTGCCCCAGCACGTTGTACACCACGATCTGCACTTCCGCGGCTTCGGGCAGTCGGTAACGGATTTCCGTAACCGGGTTGAAGGGGTTGGGGTAATTATCCAGCGCGAAAGAGGCCGGCGCTTCACTCACAGCCGCCGCGCCGCTCCATGCCTTCAAGGCCGGCAGCAGGTCCGTGAACGTGCCGGCCGCGCACATGGCGCTGAAATCCAGGGAAACCGGGCTGCCGGGCTGCGCTTCCACGCTCCCCTTCACCGTGAAACGCACGTTCAGGAGGTTCACTTCGCCTTCCGCGCCGTAGGGATAGGCGTGCGCCGCTCTCAACCGCCCCTGCCCCGCTTCGAGGTCGTTTACCACCGGCTCGGTAAATCCCGCGGTAGTCCCGCCGCTGTAGCCGCTGAATTCTAAGAGAGCGGGATTCCAGGCCATCTCCAAAGTATAACTGCCGAGTTTTTCCCCGCTGTTTGCCATATTGACGCTGACCGGTATTTCCAGGGTCCTGCCCCGGAAATTTAACCGGGCGAGGGCTTCCACCCGGGTTTCCCGCGCTCCCGGCAGGGCGGCGGGCTTATCCGGGGACGCCGCAGAAAGACGGGCGGGGCCTTCGAGGGGCGCACCCCCATCAAGGGGCAAACACACCACCGTGCCCACCGGGTAGGGAACCGGCAGCCCCACTTCCCAGGTCATGGAGAGCAGCGCGTCCGAGGAATTGGTGGAACCGTCTTCGTTTACGTCCCCAAAGCCGATTGCGATGCGATCGAGGAAGTTCTGCGGCAGGGGAACGCCGGTATCGTAGGAGAGCATCACCAGTCCGTCGAACGCGTTCACGGCATTTTCCGCGGTCACGTCCCCCAGCAAACCGGAGACGCCGGCGCAGCCGGGGCCGGCCGCCATGGCCACTCTTTGATAATACCAGATGCATTCGGAAGGATCGGTTGCATTGCCGAAATTCGTCAATGAGATCCCGGCATTGGAATCGTACATCCAGAGAAGGTCCACGTAAACAGAATCGTTGCTGGCGTTCCAGATGAAATTCTCGGTAATATTGGGATAGACGTCCGATTCATTGGGATTCCCGGCCAGGTGAACCGGATTGCTCCAGGTCATTCCCCCGTCGCTGGAGTAGGCGCCCCAGATATCCGTGGCGAATACTTGCACAATCCCGCCCAGGTAAGTCGCATCCAACAGCACGATGCTGCCGGTAAGGGGATCCTTCTCCCACTGCTGCCACACGCACACCAGCTCGCCGGGGTTGGGGCCCCTGGCAATGTGGGCGTAAGCGTTGCCTAAGCCGTTGCCGGGGCGGTTGTTCGTTAACGCGTTCTGGATGAAGGGATCGTCGGGCGCGCTGTATTCCAGGCTGTTGACCCGGGTGAGAGCCTGGGTATTGGAGTTCCAGTGCAGAATGGGATAGTAGTCGATGGTGGTGGAGGTATTGATATCCCTAATTCCCTGAACTGCCCCGAACACCGCGTGATAAACCCCGCCATGGTCGTATAAACCGTTCTGCTGAGTGAAGTTTTCGATGATATACTGGGTCTGGCCGAACGGGGTAGGCGCGGTCGCATCGTCATCCCAGATAAGGGTGACGTTCCAGTTGCCGCCCCAGTCGCCGGTGGTTGCCAGGTGGGTCGATCCGTTGGGATAGAGCGCGCCGATGCTGGCCGGGGCGATCAAATAGGCCA
>WYBG01000231.1 GCA_011526015.1 Deltaproteobacteria bacterium
AACATGCGGGAATGACACCCCTTGAGCACCAAAACCCAAAAGTGTACGGTAGTGAATTTCACTTTATTTTTCGGAGAATAAGTGATAATTTAGCGAAGCTTAAATAGTTTAGAGAATACTCAAGGGAGAAAAAATCCAATGATAGAGCTAAAAGAAAGATTTTTAGTGGATGCAAAGGGAAATCGGGTAGGAGTATTTTTAGACATGGAAGTTTATCGAAAACTTCTGGAGTTGATCGAAGAAATAGAATCCATTCGTGCGTATGATACTGCCCAAAAAACGAATGATAAGGCAATCCTTTTTGAACAGGCCATCGCGGAAATTGAAGCAAAGCGCAAATGACTTACACCATCCAAATTCTCAAACGCGCTCAAAAAGAATTAAGCAAACTGCCATCCCCCGACTTTGAACGGGTTAGAGACGCGATCCGATTGCTTGCTCAAGACCCGCGCCCGCCGGGAAGGATGGCGCATCAGGTTTGGCAACTACCGGGTGATCTATGAGATTAATGATGCAACGCTTTCCATAATTATTCTTCATGTCGGGCACCGCCGCGATGTGTATGCCTGATTAATGATTTGCAGGGTTGTTTATGACTCCAAAGCTATTGCCAAAACGCTTCCCGGCTTATATCCTCACCCAGGGCTTAGGCGCCTTCAACGATAATTTTTTCAAGATGCTGCTGCAACTGTACGTCTTGCAGGTTCTGGTGGTAAAGCACGCCGAACAGGTGATGTCGGAAGAGACCTTCATTTTCCTGGCCACGCTCATCTTCACGGTTCCTTTCGTGCTCTTCGGCGCCTGGTCGGGCTACCTGGCGGATAAATACGCCAAATCGGAAGTGATGCGGGTGGTGAAATTCGCGGAAATCGGCATTATGCTCCTGGGCGCGCTGGCGCTGTACCGGGAGAATGTAAATATGATGTTCGCAGTGCTGTTCCTGATGGCCTCGCAGAGCACTTTTTTCAGCCCCGCCAAGTACGGATACATTCCCGAGGCCTCCCGGCCGCAGGCGGTGACCGCCGCCAACGGCTGGGTGGAGATGACTACCTTCCTTTCGATTATCCTGGGAACCGCGGTCACCGGGTTTTTATTGGCCTACCACGACTTTAGCGCTGTAAAAGTGGCTTATTATTGCATTGGGGTGGCGGCTGCGGGATCTCTGTCGGCGCTGTTTATCGCCAAAGTGCCGGCGGCGGGAACCGCTAAACGCTTCCCGTTGAACCCGCTGGCGGGGATCATCAACGACCTGGCGTTTCTGAAAAAACAGAAAGGGTTATTCCTGGCGGCGCTGGCGAACAGCTATTTCTGGCTGATCGGGTTGATTTTCCAGACCAACATTCTCATTTACGGAAAAAATATGCTTGCCGGGCATCCCAACGGAACCATTCTGCTCTCCCTGCTCCCCGCCTACATCGGGGTGGGAATTGCCCTGGGATCTCTGCTGGCCAGCCGCTGGTCCGGCAAAAAGGTTGAAATCGGGCTGGTGCCGCTGGGCGGGTTAGGAATGGCCTTCGCCGGGATCGCCCTCTATTTTACCACCCAGGCTTACGCGCTCGCCGCGGTGGTTCTGTTCATCGCCGGAATGTTCGGAGGGCTGTACATCGTACCCCTGTACGCCTACCTGCAATTTTTCGCAAAGGAGGATGAAAAAGGCCGGGTGATGGCCACTACCGGCATCCTCAACGGGCTGTTCATGGTGCTGGGGTCGTTTATCTACGGCCTGTTCGCGGTGAACCTGGCAGTGCCCGCCCATAGCATTTATTTGATCATGGGGATCATCACCCTGTTTGTGCTCGCTTATTTGTGCATCGCCCGGGCAGAGTATTTTACCCGGTTTATCGCCTGGCTGTTAACCCGCACTGTTTACCGGCTGCGAATTCGCGGAATCGAAAATGTTCCCTTTCGCGGCCCGGTGCTGCTGGCCGCCAATCACATTTCTGCACTTGATCCCCTGCTGATCGCCTCAACCAGCCAGCGGTTCATCCATTTCCTCCTCGCCAGCGAGATTTCAACTTCCCCGCCGCTGCGCAAATTATTTAACCTGATGGATGTAATCCCCCTGGACTCCCGCGCCGGTAAAACATCCGCCGACCAGGGACTGGCCGATGCCCGCCGCCAATTGCAGAATGGCCATGCCGTGTGCATTTTTCCGGAAGGCGTTCCCGCGCGGCAGGGCAGCCCGGGCAAATTTCGCTTAGACGTAAATGCGCTTCTGGCAGGGCTGGATTGCCCGGTAATCCCGGTATTGATCTACCATGAGCGGGAAGACCGGGGAGGGATCGCTAAGCGCCGGAAGAAAGGGGGATTTCTGAACTCTATCGGCATTGTTTTCGGAGCGCCGCTGGCGGCCGATTCACCTGCAAGCGCTATTGAAAAGGCGATACGGGAGCTGGCGGGGGGGCAGGTAAAAGGGGCAGGAGCAGGGACAGGGGCAGTAGGCAGTAGGCAGTAGGCAACTTCGTGATCAGAATTGGCTACTGCCTCTGCCCCCTGCTCCTGCCCATGTCCTGCTCTGCTCTCTTGCGGATTCTTTTCAGGAAAACGTCCATCTCTTTCGCGGTTTGAATGTCGCCCTGTTGATTGGCGATCTCGATCCCGGTCTGGTAAACCTGCGCTGCTTCTTCTACCTGCCCGGCTTTCTCCAGCGATTTTCCCAGCCCCCGGTAGGCCGCGGAGTAATTCTGAGCAATGCGGATTGCTTCCCGCAGCGCCGCCGCGGCGTTCGCGTACTCCCCGGCTTTCAGGTATTCCATGCCCAGGGTGTAGCGGAACAGGGCGTTGCCGGGTTCGCTGTTCACCAACGCTTCCAACTGCTTTATGCGTTCCATTTTCCTGCATTCCCATTTTTGATTGGGCGATTGAGTGATTGGGTGATTGAACGGATTATTCGCTCTTATGGAGAACCCTAATCACTCAATCACCCACTCACCCACTCACTCAATCACCCACTGCACCCCGTCTCCCAGGGCAATTTCCCCATCATCCAGCACTTCACCGAAGATCCCGCCGCCCCAGTGATCTCCCAGCGCCGCCCGCAATCCCTGCCAGGCTTGATCCATGCGCTCGCAGGGACGGGTTTCGCCCCAAACGTGGATGCGGCAGCTCCCAATCTGCAAAATCTTTCCCCGGGTGTTCTCCAGATCGATTCCGCTGACCATCAGGTTGGCGCGGCGGGCGGAGGGATCGATCTCAACCCCCAACCGTTCCATTACCGTTGCCCAGGTTTCCTTAGAGATAATGGTTACCTGGCGTTTGCCGCCCTGGTTGGCGTTGTTCAGCAGCCCCGCCCCGGCGCGCAGGATTGCCCGGGCAACCGGGTCCATCGGCCCTAAGCGGGCCCGTTTTAGCCAAATCGCTTCCAACTTTCCATTATATTGTACCATGAAGGTTTTCCTTTCCCGATTACACTTCTTCAACGCTGTTTGCACTGGCAGCATATTCCGACGGCAATATTCCGAATTGCTGGCGGAAACAGCGGCTAAAATAGGAGGGGTCGCTGAAGCCGACCTGGTAAGCGATTTCAGCGACGGTGCCAAAACGCTTCTCTAATAATTGCGCCGCTCTCTTCAAGCGTATGGCGCGAATAAAATCGACCGGGGATTGATCCGTCAACGCTTTCAGCTTGCGGTGAAGCTGCCCGCGGCTTAAACCGATTTCCCGCCCGAACTGCTCGACCGAAAAATTCTCGTCCGAAATATAACGGTCGATGATGTCCATAGCGCGAAGCAAAAATTTTTCATCCGCAGAGGTAATGGCGATATCCTTCGGCTGTAATTTGATCTCTTTGCCAAAGCGTTCCCGTAATGTACGGCGCTGCTCGATGAGATTCTTTACCCGCACCTGTAATTCTTTGGAATCGAAGGGTTTTACTAAGTAATCGTCCGCTCCCAGGGTCAATCCTTCCAGCTTGCTTTCCCCGGAAGATTTGGCGGTGAGGAGTATCAGCGGGATGTGGCTGGTGCGCTGGTCGGTCTTGAGTTTTTCGCACAGTTGATAGCCGTCCATCTTCGGCATCATTACGTCGCTGATGATCAAATCGGGCAGGGTATCGGAAGCCATATCCAACCCTGCCTGGCCATCTTCGGCTTCCAACACCTGGCAGTAATCGAGCAACTGGCTGCGGATATAGGCGCGCATGTCCGGGTTATCTTCTATGATGAGGATAATGGGTTGCCCACCGGAAGGAGATCGGTTAAGGTTTGCATTCTGTGGAGACGTTGCACGTAACGTCTCTATCATTATTGGCGACAAATTTTCTGCGTCTTCCGCCGTAGAAACAACCCGGGGGGTCGTCTCTACATCCGGCACCGGGTATCCGGTATCCGCAATTTCTTCCGGTTGTAAATGCCCTTTCCCCAACGGCAGCAGAACAGTGAACTCCGCGCCCATTCCCGCTTCGCTATTCACGGAGATTTTGCCGTGGTGCAGCTCCACCAATTCCCTGGTCAATGCCAGGCCGATGCCGCTGCTTTGCTGGTCTTTGGAATAGCCTTCCCCGCTGCTGTAGAAGCGGTCGAAGATATGCGGAAGATGCCCCGGAGGGATGCCGGGGCCGGTATCTTTGACGCGAATTTCTAACATCCCCCCCGGCCACCCTTCAAAGGGGGGAGAACATCCCTCTGTATCCCCCCTCAAGGGGGGAATAATTCCCCCCTTTGAAGGGACAGGGGGGATGTCAACCGCCACAGTGATTTCTCCGCCTGAGGGGGTAAACTTAAAGGCATTGGAGAGCAGATTGACCAGCACCTTCTCCAATTTGTCCGGGTCAAAACAAACCGGCGGCAGGTTTTCCGGGGATTGAAAGCGCAAATCAATCTTGCGCTGCCTGGCGAGGGATTCAAAGGAGAATACAATTCCTTTCAAAAATGCCAGCAAATCCCCGGGGCGGGCTTGCAGCTTCAATTTACCGGCTTCCAGGCGGGAGAGGTCCAGCAACTGGTTGATCAAACGCAGCAGGCGCTGCCCGTTGCGCTGCATCATGCTCAAATCCTGGCGGGTTTCCCGGTCAGGAATTCGCTGATAAATAGTCTCGATCGGCCCCAAGATCAGTGTGAGGGGGGTGCGAAATTCGTGGGAAATATTCGCAAAAAAACGCGATTTCATGCGGTCGAGTTCTTTTAACTTCTCCGCTTCCACTTTTTCCAGTTTCAGATGGTACTTCCATCGCTGCCGGTTTAATTCATATCGGCGCAGGCCGTAGAGCAGGCCGAGAATCAGTAGCCCGTAAATTGTATATGCCCACCATGTTCCCCACCAGGGCGGACGGATGGTCAACTTGACCGAAGCGCCTGTTTCGTTCCAGATGCCATCGCTATTTGCGCCCTTTACCTGAAATACATACTCGCCCGGCGGCAAAAAAGAGAAATTCGCCTTGCGATCGCGGCCGCAATAAATCCAATCCCGGTTCAAGCCCTGCATCCTATAAGCATACCGATTCCTGTGGATGTTGCTGTAATCCAGGGCATTGAATTCGAAAGATACCGTGTTGGCCCGGTAAGGCAATTCGATGGGTTGATTTTCCGATACTGGCTTTGTTAAATGTATCCAGCCCGTTGAGGCGTTCGCTTTCGAGGGATCACTATATTGAAAATTGGTAATCACAACCGGGGGAACATAGGGATCCTCCCGAATGTCCTCCGGATAAAAGCTATTCAAACCTTTAACGCCGCCGAAAAACATTTCCCCATCCGCGGCTTTATGATAAGCAAAGCGGTTGAACTCGTTGTTTTGCAGCCCGTCTTCGACGGTATAATTACGAAAGGTCTCCGTTTGGGGATTAAATTTTGCCAGCCCCCGGTTGGTGCTCATCCACAGGTTGCCCGCTTCATCCGGCAGAATCCCATAAATCGTATTGCTGGGCGACCCGTGCGCTTCGGTGTAAGATTTAAAGCTTTCCGTTTCGCGGTCAAAACGGTTCAAACCGAATCCGGCGGTGCCGATCCATAAATATCGCTGCGGTTCCCGGGGATCCGGCGCAATGGTAAAAATGTTATCCCCGCTCAAGCCCCGGGGATTGCCGGGAGCATTGCGGTAATGTTTGACAAACGCTTCCCGCTGCGGATCAAAACAAAAAAGCCCGTTAAAAGTGCCGATCCACAACCGGCCATCCTCATCCTGGTAAAAACAGGGAGCAGTTTCCCGGGTTGCGACAACCTCAGCGGCTTCTTCGCTGGCAGCGGGGTAAAAATCATATCGTTTGAATCGTCCGGTCGTTTGATCTAAACGAAGGAGGGTTCGGGGATCGACCACGCACCATACGTTATCAGATCGATCGATGTAAATTTGCCTGATGCCCTCGAAATCACTGTTTTTTGCCGGGAATCGTTTTTCGGTTCGGTTCTGCGGAGCGATGCAAATCAATTCACCCTGCTCGCCGCTGGTGAACCATAGGTTGCCCCGGCGATCCTGAACGACAACATCCGCATCATAGCCTTCCCCCGGCATCGCCGCGGCCCGGGGTTGGACCATAAATTGAGTGGTAGATTGGCCGGCCTCACGATCTACCTGGAACAGCAGAACGGAAGTGTACCAAAGCCGGTTTTCGTGTCGGCGATCTTTCAGGATGGAATTGATGCTGTGATCCCTGGTGAAACCGCTCTTCCATTTCAACGGGTCGCGGGTTTGAAAATCCGGGTAGGCAAAGCGAATGGTTTTCGGATCAAATTTATACAGGCCGTAGCCGTTGCTGCCAATCCACAGGATTCCCCCGCGGTCGCGATAAATCGATTCGATATAGCCTTGAATTCTGCCCGCTTCATGGGAGCCGGGTTTTACATAAAGATAGGTTTCCGAAGCGGTTTCGAATACATAATACCCGCCCGCATAGCTGGAGAACCACAAAAGATCGCCGGGCATTTTGCCATTGCGGTTGCCCGTAGCGTAGTGTATTTGCGCCGGGGTAGGCAACCCGTGCAAATTAAAATACTCTGTAATTTTGGACGGAAAATTATTGGGCAGGGAATACAGGATAAATTGCCGCTTCGGGCGGTCGAAACGCGCCATTCCTTTGCCGGTCATTATCCACACCACGCCCCGGGAATCCTCGAAAAGCGGGCCGCCCTCGATTTGCAGTGCGGCTTGAGATGCTGCCCCGCTCCAGGCGGTATCCGGCGCTTCCAGGAATAAAGAAGTGCTGATATGGTTTGTAAAAGGGTCATTTACCGTAACCCACAGGCCTCCCCGGCGGTCAACCAACAGGTACTCAATATTCAATGCAGCTTTGGAATAACGGGTTACCCGGTAGGCCGGTGCCTCAGCCGGGGGATTTTTTTTATCGCGCCGGTCGGCTTGCGGGGCGAGCCTGTTCAGACCGCTGCGCTTGGTTCCGATCCACAATGTGCCGCTGCTATCCTCGGCCATCACGGTAATGGAATTGCTGCTCAGGCTATGGGGATTGCCCGGTTCATGTTTAAAATGCTGAAAGGTATTTTCATTGCGATTGAAGAGATTCAGCCCTTTTTCGCGGGTTCCCACCCAGAGCCGGTGCTTGCTATCCTCAAAAAGCGCAAACACATAATTGTCTGAAATAGAGGTCGAATCGGAAGGATCGTGGCGGTAAATAGTAAAGCGCCGGCCATCGTATTTGTTCAATCCATCCTTGGTACCGAACCACATATAACCGAGGTGATCCTGTAAAATCGCGGTGACCATGCCCTGGGACAGCCCCTCTTCCGCCCCGATATGTTCGAAGTGTATCTCCGCGATGGCCCGGGCCAGGTTCTTTTCTTTTACTGTGCTAACGGCAGCGGCAGGCA
>WYBG01000232.1 GCA_011526015.1 Deltaproteobacteria bacterium
AAAACCATGACATTTATCAGGTTTTGGCATGACCATTTTCATGTTTTGAAGAAACTTTGTACATTATCTTAAGGCGGTAGAATTTTAAGAAGAGGATATTGTCGTTGATGATCTGGAAAAGGACATTTGAGATGAGAACAGCAGGTTTTCTTATTCTATGGGCGTTTTTATCCTTCTCGAGCGGGTTTGCCCAGGACAACGAGGCGTGCCTGGATTGCCATAATGACCCGGAACTGACCATGGAAAAAAAGGGCCGGGAGCTTTCCCTGTTCATCGATCCGGCGGTATTCGGGAAATCCGCCCACGCAAAGGTGAACTGTATCGACTGCCACAGCGGTTTCGACCCCGATGAATTGCCCCACAAAGAAAATATCGAACCGGTGAGCTGCGCCTCCTGTCATCGAGGGGTAACGAGAGCCTTCCACGCCGGGGGGCACGCGAAAGAACTCACCTGCGCCTCCTGCCACCAGGACGTGCACGCGCCGGAAAATAAGAAGACCCTGGCCTTGACCTGCGAAAGCTGCCATAAAGACGCCAAAACCAGCCTGGCCGGGAGCGTTCACGTGGGCGATTTGGACAGCCCCACCTGCGGAAACTGCCACTCCCCGCACCAGACCGGCGCCGTAGATTCCCAAAAGTGCCTCAACTGCCACGGTGAGAAAGAATTTGTCCACAAACACGCCCCCGATAAAGCGGAAGATTACGTGCTCAAATACCAGGACAGCATTCACGGGGAGAACATCGAGTGCAGCGACTGCCACGGCGGGCATAAAATCGTTCCCGCAAGCTCCCCGGAATCCCCGGTGAACCGCAACAACATTCTCAACACTTGCAGCCAGTGCCACGATGAGGTGGCGGAAAAATTCCTGGCCTCCGAACACGGCAAGGCGCTGCAATCCGGCTTTGCCGGCGCCCCCACCTGCACCGATTGCCACGGGGAGCACGACATCCACCAGATTACCGACGGCCGCTCCAAAGTGAGCCGCCAGCACGAAGTGGAAGTGTGCATGAAATGCCACCTCGACAGCCCGGAAGTGCAGGCGCGTATGACCCACAGCGCCGGGTTCGTGGCGGGCTACGAAAACAGCATTCACGGGCGGGCCTTGAAGGAGGGAAACTTAGAGGCGGCGGTGTGCAGCGACTGTCATGGCGGCCACGACGAGCTGAAAGCCTCCGCGCCGAATTCGAAAGTAAACAAATTCAATATTACCAGCACCTGCGGCACCTGCCACACAACAATTTCCGAAGAATTCGCTGCGAGCACTCACGGGCAGGCCTTGCTGAAAGGGGTGGAAGATTCCCCCACCTGCACCGATTGCCACGGCGAGCACTCGATCATCGAACCCTCGCGCAGCGAATCTCCGGTAGCGCCGCAAAACGTTTCCCGGCAAGTGTGCGCTCCCTGCCATAATTCCGTGAAAATGACCGGGAAATTCGGGTTGTCTTCGGATCGTTTCTCCGCCTACAATGACAGCTACCACGGGCTGGCGGTGCAGTTTGGGGACGTAGAAGCGGCCAACTGCGCCAGTTGCCACGGGGTACATAACATTCTCCCGTCTTCCGATCCCCGCTCCAGCGTCAACCCGGCCAATATTGCCGCCACCTGCGGTTCCTGCCACCCCGGCGCCAATGAAAATTTCGCCAAAGGGCAGGTGCACCTTACCGGGCGAGAGGGGGAGAGCGGTCTCATTTATTGGATCACGGCGATTTATATTTCCATTATTATCGCTACCATCGGCTCCATGACCGCGCACAACCTCCTGGACTGGATTCGCAAGATGCGGGTGAAATTCCGCGAACGCTACCAGCCCACTTTCCATTACCCCACGGAGCGCAAGACCGGCCTCTACCTGCGCATGACTGTAAGCGAGCGCATCCAGCACGCCCTGCTGGCGATCAGTTTCCTGACCCTGGTGGTGACCGGGTTCATGCTCAAATTTCCCGAGGCCTGGTGGGTGTTATGGATTCGCAAGATCGGCGGAGAACCGTTATTCGAATTGCGGGGCTGGGTGCACCGGGTTGCCGCGATAGTGATGGTAGCGGATTCGCTTTATCATATTTATTACCTGGGCTTTACCCGGCGGGGACGGCAGTTTTTTAAAGATATGATGTTCCGCCTGCAGGACCTGAAAGACATGCTCCAGATGCTCAAATACAACTTAGGGCTGGATAAAAACCGCCCCCGCTTCGACCGCTTCAATTACATCGAAAAAAGCGAGTACTGGGCGCTGATCTGGGGAACCATCGTTATGACGGTTACCGGTTTTATCCTGTGGTACGCCAACCAGTTCATGGGCTGGTTTTCGAAAAGTTTTGTGGACGTAAGCTCCACCATCCACTATTATGAAGCCTGGCTGGCCTTCCTGGCGATTGTGGTGTGGCATTTCTACTATGTGATTTTCAACCCCGACGTCTATCCCATGAATTTCGCCTTCCTGACCGGTAAACTGACCGAGGAAGAAATGGAGCACGAACATCCCCTGGAATTAGAAAAGATCAAGGAAAAGGAAAAAGAAGCGGAAGAGGCGGAGAGTAAAACGTGAAGCGTAATTTCCGATTCTATGTGCGTTACCCCGGCTATCAGATAGTACGTTTTACGCATTGCGTTTCACGCGTCACGAAAGCAAATCTTTTCGCTTTGAAGCCGGTGTAAAACGCTTTAAATTCAGGCCGAAATTGCGGGTAACTTGTTCGATTATCATAAATCCAGAGGAGACTGAACATGGCGACAAAAATTCTGGAGTTATTGGGAAAAGAGGCGGATTATTTGTTGAATTACCAGTCGAAAACGGTTTCTAAAGAATATCTCCATTTGCCGGGGCCGGATTTTGTGGACCGGGTGGTGGCTTTGAGCGACCGTCCCCCCATGGTGATGCGCAATCTCCAGGCAATCTTCGATCACGGGCGCCTGGCCGGCACGGGGTACATCTCCATTCTCCCGGTGGACCAGGGCATCGAGCACTCCGCGGGGGCTTCTTTTGCGCCCAACCCGATCTATTTCGATCCCGAAAACATCGTCAAGCTGGCCATCGAAGGCGGCTGCAACGCGGTGGTCTCCACCTTAGGCGTGTTAGGAGCGGTGGCCCGCAAGTATGCTCATAAAATTCCCTTCGTTCTGAAAATCAATCACAACGAATTGCTCACCTACCCGGAAAAGGCCGATCA
>WYBG01000233.1 GCA_011526015.1 Deltaproteobacteria bacterium
GCCGCCGTGTTAGAATTCGCCAAACGCCTGGGAATTCCCATGCCGCAGGAGATTTCCATTTACGCCATCGAGGTAGAAGAAATCGAGGTGATGGCGGAGCAGATGACTCCTGCGGTTCTCCGGGCGGTTGAGGAATGCGCTTTGAGCATTTTGGCAGAAATCGAAGATGGCGGATGTTTTAATTGGCAATTGCCAATTGGTAGTTGCCAATTGCCAATTGAAAAACTGGATCGTTAACCATTTGAATCATAGAAAAGGAGCCACCATGATCGCCGAAGGCTTAACCGCATTAGAGGCGCTGGGACTGGCGGTGCGCTGTGAAATGGACGCCCGGGCGCTTTACCAGAACCTCGCTTCCCGCATTGACAACGATCTGCTGAAGGAACGCTTTTTGAACCTGGCGCAGGAAGAAAAACGGCAGCAATTGCTGCTGGAAAAAAAGCACCGGGAGATGTTCCCGGAGGTGGAATTGGAGATTCCTCCCTGCCAGTTGCCCCGGGAAGTGCTGGAGAAAACTCCCGGCAAAGAATTGACCATCAAGGAGGTGCTGAAAACCGCCCTGGAAGAGGTCAGGCGCGCCCGGGAATTTTACCTCGACTGCGCGGAAACCACCGGCGACCTCTCCGGCAAACGCATGTTCCGCTTCCTGGCGGATATGAAATTCTCCCACCAGATGATGCTGGCCGCGGAGCTGGAGATGCTCGAAAAATATCCCGCCTATTACGAAGGCCCCGGCAGTTGGGAGGCGGAAACCCGCTTGAAAGCGCCGAAAATAAAACGGTAGGAATGGTGCGGTACTGTTATAGCGTTCTGGTGCGCTAAGTTTCTCGGCAATGCTTACGATGCAGGCGCTAAATGTTCGTGAGTTCTAAAAAGTCTGTAATCACTATGTACCCTGGTATTGAAAAGGAGGCGAAAAAATAGATGAAAAAGTTTATTCCTAATTTTGCCATTTGGCTGGTAGTCAGTTGGATGTTTCCTCTTCCGGCTCAGTGGCGACTGGCCAGCGGCACAGAGGGGATCTTCATCTCCGATGTGGAGATTTATTATAGTAATCCTGATACGCTTTATGCCCTGGGCAATGGCCTTATGTTGAGCACGGATAGGGGTGAACACTGGAATAGTGTAGAAGTAGTTTATGGCGGCGGTGTTATTAAAATCGATCCATTTGATTCCCGACAACTTTATCTCAGCCATAATGTTCTTCCGTTTTATGGCAATCAAGTGTTTATGACTACGGATGGCGGCTTGAACTGGTTTTTTTTATTCTCGGGAATTTGTCAACCTTCGATTGGCTGTGATCTGCCGATCATCGAAATCGATCCTGGCGACCTGAATACCGTTTACCTTGATGTTAATTTTATGCGTTTATACCGCAGCACCGACCGGGGAGCAACCTGGGATAGCATTCCTCCACCGAGCGGGTTAGGGCTTTCCTCCTTAGCGATCGCCCCCTCTCATAACAATATCCTCTATGCCGGATATAGCACAATAACGGAGATATACAAAAGCATCGACCGAGGCCAAACCTGGCAACAGTTGCCTTTTCCGATCTTCCAGGTGTATTCACCTGTTTTTCTTGCCGTTCATTCTCAAAATCCAGCTATTGTTTATGCGGCTGTGTTTAGCTCTGGAGGTTTCCCTGGTGGTGTTTATAAAACCACGGATGGTGGCCTGACCTGGGAAGAAAAGAATAACGGGTTAACCAGCCAGGATTGGGATATTAACACTATTGCCATCAATCCTGAGAACCCGGAAGAGCTTTTTATTGGCAACATTGGAGAGATCAACTTATTTAGAACCATTGATAGCGGAGAGAATTGGTTGAGATTTGATACTGGATTGCCGAATACCGGGGGCGTCAATTCGATTGTGATAGACACGTTGAATAATAGAATATATATCGGAAGATCGTCCGGGGTTTATATCTATGATGGATTAACCGGCGTTGTGCAGCATAATTTAGAGCCGTCGAAAGTATTTATATTAAGCCAAAACTATCCCAATCCCTTTAATTCAACGACGGTTATTCCCTATGATTTACCGGATAGAGCTCACGTGAATCTTACCGTTTACGATGCACTGGGAAGAGGAGTGATAAATCTGGTAAATAGTTACCAACCCGCAGGCCGTTATCGAGTAGAGTTTAATGCCTCCGGGTTACCAGGGGGCTTTTATTTTTATTGTTTGTGGGTATCCTCGCTGTCGAAGAGGGCAGGGACAAACTTCTTTGTTCGCAAGGCATTGCTGGTGAAATAACGTCAGGAGGATATCATGAAAGTTTGTATATCTATTTTGCCATTTTTACAGTCCTTTATTCTCCTTAACACTATCTTATTTTCACAACCATCTCCTTTAATTAGGCTAGAAGAACCGCAACCACCAGGAGAACCTTATGAGGCACAAACTCAATTCAAAGGGGTGGCGAGTTCAGTGGATATTCGGGTTTTTCCCAGCAACAATTATCAATCGGAAGTATCCATCGCTATTAATCCGCTCAATTTGAACGACCTTCTTATCGGTGCCAACGTACTTGTTCCAGGTGGTTTTAGGCAAGGTTATTACTATTCTTTTGACGGAGGCCTGAGCTGGTCTGGCAATGATATACTTCCAGGAGTAGAAACATCTACCGATCCGGCGGTGGCATTCGATGTGAATGAGAATGCATACTTTAACTTTTTAGAATTTATTGGAGGAGTCTTTTATCTTCGGGTCAAAAAATCCACTGATGGAGGAATAACATGGACGAACTCTATTGACATCCCCAGTCCGGGAAATGCGGATAAGAACCATATGACCACAGACATTACCAATAGCCAGTTTCGGAATAATCTGTATGTTGCCTGGACAGATTTTTATAACTATAACAATGGTGGTAATCCGAATAATCCAATTAAATTTTCTTTATCAACTGATGGAGGTAGTAACTTTTTAAATCCTGTGGTTATTAGCCTGGGAGCGGCAACTTTCTTCGAACAAGGCATCAACTTAGCAGTTGGCCCTAAAGGAGAAGTATATGCTACTTGGGCGATTAATGACGATTGGCCTCTTTATGTTTCCAATCGTTGTGATCCCATTTACGAATTTGGTTCAGACGGGATTGGTTTTGCCAAATCTACTGATGGAGGGGTGAATTGGTTTCCTCCTGTGAGAATCTTTGATATTCAAGGAAGCCGGGATTGGTGGTGCGACAAAAATCCAGATAGCGCCAATTCTCCGATTCGTATGAATGATTTTCCCTGCATGGCGGTTGATAAAAGCGGGGGGATATGGAATGGAACCATCTATATAACGTGGGGTGCCAAAGGGACTGGAGGAGACCGGGCGGATATTCATTTTAGTAAATCCACAGATGGCGGCACAAACTGGAGTACCGCGGTACGGATAAATGATGATAACACCCCAAACGACCAATGGTTCCCCTGGATTACTGTGGATCCTTATGGAGTGATCACCATTATTTTTTACGATAGCCGCAATGACCCCAATAATCAGCTTACTGAGGTCTGGGTTGCCCAATCCAGCGATGGAGGAGAGAATTTTACCAATTTCCGAGTAAGCGATATTGCATTTACCCCGTATCCGATACTACCCGGAAATGCTATTGGTTACATGGGTGATTATCTGGGTATTACTTCCAAAGCCGGCAAAGCATATCCCTGTTGGATGGACAACCGAAATGCCGGGATATATCAAATTTATACGGATATTATAGACACTTATCAAGAAGGCCTTTTGGCCCTTGCTCATAGTAACCGATCTTTGGATAATAACGCCACCTTCAGCAACGCTTCTCGCCATCTGGCAAAGGGGGCTGGTTTTCTGCACGAGGTGTTTGCCAGTGGGGGAGAAATCTTCTACCGCCGCTCCCCGGACAGCGGGCAACGCTGGGATACGAGCGTAAGGATGACTACTCCTTCCCAGGAAGGCGAAAACCGCAATCCCTGCATTACCTTCATACCCCCTCAAGGTTTGGAACCTCCAACTTTATCTTTGATTTGGGAAAAACAAATCTCAGACTCTGAATACGAAGTTTGGTATTCCAAAAGCGCAGCAGGAATTATTAACTGGTCCGAGCCGGTCCTTTTAGCGGTGGTGAATACCAGTACCTGGCAGGCAGGGGCCATGCCGGTGCTTTCCTATATGGATTACCCGGGGTGGAAAAGGGTAGTGGCAGTATATTGCAGCGATCTGGGGTTGTATTATCGGGTTTCTGATAACCTGGGGTCAAGCTGGTCTAACCCGGCTCTCATTTTTAACCATGACCGGGTGGGTTATCCTTCCCTTTCCACCGGGGGCAATTTTTTGAGCCTGGTGTACGATCTGCGCGACGATAGAAAAGGTTTGCATTCGCGGATATTTGACGGCACAGGCTGGAGCTCCGCCGCATTACCGGCAGATATGATCAATACCCTCTACAACCGTACCCCTTCTGTAACCGTTGATCCGAATGGCGATATTTTAGCAGCCTGGCTCGGCCAACTTTATGATGGCAATCTTGACCCCTATTCCAGCATCCTCTTCCGCCGGGGATTTTCCAATAATACCTGGGATAACTGGTTTGTGGTTTTCGACCATCCCAGCGGGGTTTCCTACACCTCTCCTGCAATTGCATATTATTATCTTCCTGGTTTTGACATTCCCGGCGTGGAAATTATCCACGCGGCAACCGCCAATGAAATCTTCCGGCTTAAATATGATGGAGTGAACTGGCATAAGTTTGAGATCAGTTCTTCCGGGCAATGGCCGAATATCACGGAAGAAACCATTACCACCGGCAATCCTATTTACTGTTGGACGGAGCAGGAGGGGCCGCCCTATTCCATTCCGGTGATGTCCGGAGGAGGCGAAGAAACGCTGAATCTGGGAATCGTCTCTAACTCGAATCCAACGATGAATCCCCTGGAAAATGCATCTCTCCTTCATCAGCGCCGGGCAGTGATTCGGCATCAGCCTACTGGAGCATTTCTACTGCTGGATATAAATCCAATAATTATCACCAACGTTACAGGGGAAGCATCGTTCCTGCCATTTAAATCCCATTCTATTTCCCAGCCGGTAAATATCTCTTTGCAAAATATCGGAGAATACCTGGGTAGCGATACCTTAACCCTGCCTTCCGACGTGCAAGACTTGCAATGGAATTGGAGCGCAACTATTACCACTGATCAGGACACCAGTGGCAATGGTCTGCCGAATATTTTCACCGGGAACTACCAGGTTCTCTTGCGGATTAAGGATGTGGCCAATCCTGCGATTTCCACTACCGTAAATATCACTTCTTTGCCGCAGCTAACTTTGAATATCCAGAATTTCGCCAGCAGGCAGGTAATCATCAAACCCGAAGTGCAATTGATGAACCTGCCTGTGGCCAACCTGGATTTGGGCGCAGGGGACGTTTATTCATCTGGCCCCACCGCCTCATCTCACAGAACGGCGCTCACCGGGGAGATAAAAGAGGCTACATCGAAAATCTTTATGTTGGAATCCAGTTTCCCAAATCCTTTTAATCCCAGCACCACCATTCGGTACCAGGTAGCAAAAGAATCGAGGGTATCGCTCATCGTTTACAATTTGCTGGGCCAGAAAGTAAGAACGCTGGTAGATGGATTCCTTTCCCCCGGCAATTACCAAATCGTGTGGGAGGGCCGGAATGATCGCGGAGAAGAAGTTGGCAGCGGAATGTACTTTCTGAAAATGGTGGTCTCTTCAGGAGACGCTTATTTTACAGCTACCCGGAAATTGATACTAATGAAATAAGTGTTTCAGAGCAAAACGATTCATTAACTGAAAGGTAGTCGAACATGAAAATCGAAGACATCCGAACCCCCGGAAGATTGGCCCCCAAAGAGAGCGAGCTGCGCATCGCCTTCCTGGAGCACGTGGGGGTCATTCCCGGCGGGGAGAAGCTCAAAGCCTGCATCCAGTGCGGCACCTGCACCGGCTCCTGCCCGGTTTCCTACGCCATGGACGTGCCCCCGCGGGAGCTGATCGCCCTGTTCCGCGCCGGGGACATGGAAGCGCTGCTGAAGAGCAAAGCGATCTGGACCTGCGCCTCCTGCTACGCCTGCCAGACCCGCTGCCCCGCCGCCATCAAGATTACCGACGTTATCTACGCCCTCAAGCGCACCGCCATGGAGCGCAAGATTTACTCCGCCAAGTTCCCGGTGCACTCCTTAGCGGATTCGTTTATGGCCAGCATGCTCCGCTTTGGCCGCTTGAACGAACCCCGGCTGATGGTGTATTACTTCCTCAAATCCGGCTTCTGGAAAGCGTTCGCCTACCTGCCGTTAGGGCTGAAAATGGCCGGTAAAGAGCGCATCGAATACCGCGCTTCCAAAATCAAAGACATCAAGGGGCTGCGGAAAATTATGAAGGCAGCGGAAAAGTTAGATATGCCCATCGAATACGAAGTGAAACCCTACCGCGAAGAAGCGGTGGGGTATAAGGCGGTGGGGTGAGTGGGCAGGTGTTTCCGGGAGAATGGCTTCGCCAAACGAGCATCTTGAGTAGCGATGTTTTTTATCGCATATCGAAAGATGCGAGTTTCGAAGACGCCTGCCGCACCTTTCGATACAAAACGTTGCAAAAAGCGCGACGTTTTTACTCAAGGTGCTTAGTTCAGCCTAAAGTAAAACCTATTCCAAAGTGGAGAAACAGAGATGCAACAATACTCCTACTACCCCGGCTGCAGCCTGCACTCCGCCCACAAGGGCTACGATCTGTCCTGCCGGGCGGTGGCGGAGAAATTGGGCTGTGAGTTGATCGAAATCGAAGACTGGAATTGCTGCGGGGCGACCATTTACATGTCCGTAAAGGAGATCACCTCGCTGGCAATCGCCTCCCGCAACCTCGCCCTGGCGGAAAAATACCCCCGCGACGTGGTCGCGCCGTGCAGCTCCTGCTTTACCGTGCTCAGCAAGGCCAACCGCTACCTGAAAAACAACCGCGAGCTTTCCGAGAAGGTCAATTCCTGCCTGGCGGAAGCGGGCCTGCGCTACCACGGGGGGGTGCGGGTGCGCCACCCC